>CAVEOS010000049.1:0-21064 GCA_963617435.1 Lachnospiraceae bacterium | reverse complement strand
CGGTTAGTGAGTGAGGAAAGTTTCTCTGATTTTTTCACATATATTAAATTATAACCAATACTATCAACAAGAATTTATGAGAAAAACGCGCGTGCCGCCCGTACAAGATACTCCGTATCTTTCACCCCGGCGGTCTCATATGGTGAATGCATCGCCAGCTGCGGCAATCCAATATCTACCGTATTGAGTGCCACCTGTGTATTGGAAATATTTCCAAGTGTGGAGCCGCCTGCAATATCGGAACGATTAGTGAATGTCTGCACCGGTACATCTGCCTGTTTGCAGATATCGCGGAACATGGCCGCGGATACCGCATCAGTACAATACTTCTGGTTCGCATTGAACTTGATCACAATACCACCGTTCAGGTAAGGACGGTTTGTCGGATCAGCCATATCGGTATGATTTGGGTGAACCGCATGCGCATTGTCGGAGGAGAGCATCAGACTGTTTGCCAGATGAATGCGGTAACCTTCTCGGTCGTAACCAAGTACCTCATGGATCCGCTGCAGCGTATCACGCAAAAATGTGGAAGCTGCGCCCTGTTTTGTACCGCTTCCGACCTCTTCGTTATCAAATACACAATGTAGAGCCAGGTAATTGTTTTTTTCTGCGGACAAGAAACCTTTCATGGACGAAAATGCACATTGTAAATCATCAAGCTGCGGAGCGGAAACAAACTCTTTGGAAGCACCCCAGATGCTGGCGCGTTCTCTGTTATATAAGAAGAGATCATGTCCGAGAATGTCATCAACGGACACCTCGGCTGCATCAGCAATGGTCTGCATAAATGTGTCTTTTGCGGTGCTCATGCCGTAAAGCGGAAGCATATCTTTCTGTGCGTTGTATTTGTAACCATTGTTTGCTTCGCGGTTCATGTGGATGGCAAGGTTTGGAATCATCACCAGATCACGGTCCACATTTACCAGTTTGCTTTCCAGTTTTCCTGTGGCAGGATTTTTGATGATCACACGTCCGGCCACGGAGAGCGGACGGTCAAACCACGGTGCAAAGATCATTCCGCCATAGCGTTCCACATTGAGCTTGATATACTGTTTTTCCACTTCCATCTCCGGATTTTCCTTGATTTTAAAGGATGGAGAGTCGCTGTGGCTGGCCATGATGCGCATGCCGTCAAAACCGTTTTCCGGAATGGAGAAGGCGATGATGGAAGAGTCATTGCGGTTGACAAAGTAACTGCCGCCTGCCTGCAGGTTCCAGCGTTCGTTTTCATACAGGGCAGAAAAACCGTTTGCAAGAAATTCTTTTTTCATGGTGTCTACTGCGTGAAATGCTGAAGGACTATTCTTTATAAACTGAGTTAATTCTGTTGCGATATTTTGTTGCATAAATTTTCACCTCAATAATTTTTTATGTTTTTTTTAAATTGGCATCGGAAAAGCCTTCGATTATTGTAGCACAGACCAATACTTTTTGGAAAATAAAATGGTTTTGATTTTATCGAAAAAATAGTGATTCTGAAAAAAATGTAGAAAAAACAGGAAAATTCACATGGAATAATGACGAAAACCGATGGATAAAATAACAGTGAATAGTTGAATTTGCACAGAATAGATTGATAAATGCATAACAATCGTTGACAAGGTTGTTTTTTGTATGCTAGTATAGTGCCTAGGCAATTTTTGCAGGCTTTTATAGGTGTGCCATCATTTTTTTGAGGAAAAGGGAGTGAATGGCGTGAAATATGAAAGATGCAGGAATTGATGATTCACAAGGGAGCATGAAATATTAAAAAACATGCTCTGCAACTATTGAAGGGAGAGTTAATACATCATGACTTGGGCTTTTATTATTCCAATCATCGGCATCCTTGCATTACTGGTTGCCGCAGGATTAGCTGCCAATGTGAAAAAACAGTCTGAAGGTACAGACCGTATGAAAGAAATCGCAGCAGCAATCCACGAGGGTGCACAGGCATTTCTGGTGTCTGAGTACAAAATCCTCGCTATCTTTATCGTAGTTGTATTTGTCGCAGTTGGATTCGCAATCAGCTGGGCAACAGCTATCTGCTTCATCATCGGAGCATTATTTTCAATCATCGCAGGTTACTGCGGTATGAATGTTGCTACAAGAGCAAACGTAAGAACTGCTAACGCAGCAAAAGAAAAAGGTATGTCAGCAGCACTGCCGATCGCATTCCGCGGTGGCGCAGTTATGGGACTTTGCGTGGTAGGTCTTGGACTGTTTGGTGTCAGCATTATTTACCTTGTTACAAAAAATGATTCTATTCTGTTCGGATTCAGCCTTGGTGCTTCTTCCGTAGCTTTATTTGCACGTGTAGGTGGTGGTATCTATACAAAAGCTGCTGACGTAGGAGCTGACCTGGTAGGTAAAGTTGAAGCTGGTATTCCGGAGGATGATCCTCGTAACCCGGCTGTTATCGCTGATAATGTAGGTGATAACGTAGGTGACGTTGCTGGTATGGGAGCTGACCTTTTCGAGTCTTATGTAGGTTCTATTGTATCAGCAATCACACTGGGACTACTTGCAACAAAATTTACAGATACACAGTCAAGCGCAATTTCAGGAGCAATCTACCCACTGGTTATTTCTGCAGTAGGTATCATCGCTTCTATCATCAGTGTATTCCTGGTTCGTGGTAAAGATGGTTCTGATCCGCATAAAGCACTGAAGTTTGGTGAAAATATTGCGAACGTGATCACAGTAATCGCAGCAATCATCCTGTCCAAACCTTTACTTGGATCTTTCCTTCCATGCGGAGCAATCATCGCAGGTCTGATCGTTGGTGTACTGATCGGTACCGTGACAGAGCATTATACATCTGATAACTACAAACATGTACAGAAGATTGCAGAACAGTCTGAGACTGGTGCTGCTACAAATATCATCAGCGGTCTGGCAGTAGGTATGCATTCCTGTACAATTCCGATTATCCTGATCGCAGTGGGTATCTTTGCTGCTTATCAGTTTGCAGGAGTTTATGGTATCGCACTTGCAGCAGTAGGTATGCTTGCTACAACAGGAAGTACAGTTGCAGTTGACGCCTATGGTCCGATCGCAGATAATGCCGGCGGTATCGCTGAGATGTCCGGTCTGGATGAGAGCGTTCGTGAGATCACAGACTCTCTTGATTCTGTAGGAAATACTACTGCAGCTATCGGAAAAGGATTTGCCATCGGTTCTGCAGCTCTGACAGCTTTATCACTGTTTGTATCTTATTCAGAGGCTGTAGAGCTGACAAGCATTGATCTGCTTTCACCGGTAGTTATCATTGGTCTTCTGATCGGTGCAATGCTTCCATTCCTGTTCTCTGCTATCACAATGGAGGCAGTTTCAAAAGCAGCTTATAAGATGATCGAGGAAGTACGTCGTCAGTTTAAAGCTGACAAAGGAATCCTTGAAGGAACAAGCAAACCGGATTACAAATCCTGCGTAGGTATTTCTACACAGGCTGCATTAAAAGAGATGCTTCTTCCGGGTATCATTGCTATCGTGGTTCCGATCGTTGTTGGTATCCTCTTAGGTTCTGATGCTCTTGGCGGACTTCTTGCCGGTGCACTTGCTACTGGTGTTATGATGGCTATCTTCATGGCAAATGCAGGTGGTGCATGGGATAACGCAAAGAAATACATCGAGGGTGGACATCATGGTGGAAAAGGAAGCGAGCCACACAAAGCAGCCGTTGTTGGTGATACTGTAGGTGATCCGTTCAAGGATACATCAGGTCCGTCTATCAACATCCTGATCAAACTGATGACAATCGTGTCCTTAGTATTCGCACCGTTATTCTTATCTATCGGTGGAATCTTAATGTTCTAGTTTATAGATTCTGAAGTTAATAGAATTTAGGTTATGATATGAAATCGGGAACTCTTGTCCCGGCGGCTAACAATCGCCTGCCAGGAAAAGGGTTTCCGATTTCTTTTTATTAAAAAGAAACACTTTTCGGGAAGTTGTATATTGTTTCAGTGTAATAAATGTAATACTATAGTTAGTATAAAGACTGTGCGATATAATGAGCGCAAAGGAGTTAACATGCTAGTATGATTGACGAGTGGCGAATGTTGATCATGAACTGCTTTTGTTCATGATATAGCGGTTGAAAATTGGGTTAATAAATCTGAATACGTATGGGGAAACAAATTATGAAGAAACTTACGACAGGAAAAATCTGGCAGTTTGCGGCGGGACAGTTTGGCTGGGCGATGTTATCCGGTATTATTTCAAACTGGCTGGTCTATTTTTATCAGCCGGACAGTACGGCCATCAGTCAGGGACAGACGGTGTTTATTCCGCAGGGATTGGTTGTGTTTGGAATTTTTACGATTATCGGAGGGATTACGGCGTTCGGAAGAATTTTTGATGCGTTTACGGATCCGATGATCGCATCGTTGTCGGATCGGTGTACGTCAAAAAATGGACGAAGGATTCCGTTTTTGAAATGGGCATCCTTGCCGCTGGCACTTTCTACGGTACTTGTATTCTGGTCACCGGTAAATAAAAACAGTCGGATCAATGCGGTATTTTTGCTGATCATGATCCTGATTTATTATTTGTCAATTACTGCGTATTGTACGCCATATAATGCGCTGATTCCGGAGCTTGGACATACACAGCAGGAGCGGTTAAATATTTCCACGGTTATTTCCTTTACCTTTATTGCAGGAACAGCGGTAGCTTATCTGGCACCAACGATCTGGGGAATGTTTATTCCGGCGCTTGGCAGAATCGGTGCAATCCGTGTGACGTTTACGATCATGGCGGCAGTGGCATTTATCTGCATGCTGATTCCGGTATTTTGTATTAAAGAAAAAGATTATGTCAATACGGTTCCGACCAAGGAATCTGCATTTAAGTCTCTGGTGGAAACATTCAAAAACGGCGAATTTCGAAAATTTGTCGGATCGGATATTTTTTACTGGATCGCATTGACGATGTTTCAGACTGGACTGCCGTTTTTTGTAACCAGCTTATTAAAACTCCCGGAGACAATGACAACGTTATATTTTGTTGGTATGACGGCGCTGTCATTGATATTTTATATTCCGGTAAATAAGCTGACACCGAAGCTTGGAAAGAAAAAAATGATTCTGTTTGCATTTGCGGTATTCAGTATCTGTTATTTCTACACCGGATTTATGGGAAAAATTTCCTTTATACCGGAGACGATTCAGGGACTGATTCTCACTGTTGTGGCAGCACTTCCGATGGCTATTTTCGGTATTTTGCCACAGGCGGTTGTGGCGGATATTGCGCAGAGTGATGCGATGACCTCCGGAAGTAATCGTGAGGGAATGTTTTATGCTGCCAGAACCTTTGCGTTTAAACTTGGTCAGAGCTTGTCTATGCTGATTTTTACGGCAGTTTCTACCATCGGTGCGGGAAATGGCACAGGATATCGGATTGCGGCTTTTGGCGCGGCAGTATTTTGCTGTGTGGGCGGTATTATTCTGATGTTTTATAATGAGAAACGAATAAATGGGATTATTACTAAATCTCAGATGTAATATGACTTTGTACATTTTCAGTGAGAAAATTACAGGCTCTTGAGAGATAGTTTAATGGGACAGAAGGATATTGTAGAGAGAGGAATGTTGTATGGAAACAATTCGGGAAAAAGAATATGATACGGTGATGAAAAAAACAGTAGAACCATATCTGAAAAAGCATGGAAACAGTGGATATATCAGCAGTTATGATGGCATTGGAAAAATCCATGTGATGCGTTATCTGGCAGAGGAGCCGAAAGGTGTGATTGTGATTTCTCATGGTTATACGGAATCAGCACCAAAATACGATGAGTTTGTTTATTATTTTCTGCAGGCTGGCTATCATGTCTATCTGCCGGAACATTGTGGACACGGTCTGAGTTATCGGCTGACGAAGGATTCATCTCTGGTACACATTGATAACTGGAAACGCTATGTCAGAGATTTTCTGCATGTTTGCGAGTATATCAGAAAGAAACATCCTGATTTACACTTAAATCTGTTTGCACATTCTATGGGTGGTGCAATTGGCGGTATTGTGGCTGCATGGAAGCCGGAGTGGTTTTATCGGGTAATTTTAAATTCACCGATGATCCGTCCGCGGACTGCAAATGTGCCATGGATGATTTCGGCGTCCGTATCAGGACTGCAGTGTTTGTTTGGAAAAAGCGGGGAGTATGTACTGGGACAGCATCCATATGATGCGAGTGAGACGTTTGAAACGAGTGCTTCCACATCCAGACCACGTTTTGACCGCTTTAATAACCGGAGAAAAACGCATAAATATATGCAGATCTGTGCAGCTTCCTATGGCTGGCTTTTCGCTTCTGCTGAAATGAGCTGGTATCTGAAAGGCATAGCATGGAAAATGTACCGGGCACCAATGCTTCTGATCCAGGCAGAGAAGGATGATTACGTGTGGGGAAATGAAATTTGCAAGTTTGCAAGACGGATTCAAAGGTATGAAGGGGCGAGTTGTGAGTTTTTGTATCTGACGGGAACAAAGCATGAGACGTATAGCTGCGATGATAAGACAATGAAGTATTATGTGAATAAGGTGCTGACGTTTTTAGCGTGATAATGTGGAAATCCAAGCAATCTATTCTGTGATATAAGTGAAAGATGTAAAAGATACGGCATAATATCAAAATAAATTGATATTGTGCCGTATTTGCGTTATGATTTAGCGGAAATAGAGTTTGTAAATACATATATAGATAAAAACTCACTACGGTTGTTTAAGTAGTAAGGAGTTGAATAAAATGAAAGCAAAACAACAAATCAGAAAAAAATATAAAACCCTTCGAAATGAAATGAGCAGTAAGGAAGTTAGGGAAAAATCAGATCAGATCTGTAAAAATATCATTTCCAGTGAACTGTTTCAAAAGGCAGAAAAAATTCTTGCTTATGCGCCGCTTGGCAATGAAGTAGATATCCGCCCTGTAGTAGAAGAAGGATGGAAACAAAACAAACGTATTGCGTTTCCGAAGGTTTTTGGGGATACCATGAAATATTTTGAAATCAGTGATTTTTCAGAACTGGAAGAAGGAACATTTCATGTGATGGAACCGAAGGAAGATTATCCGGTGGACTGGTCTGATGCGCTGGTACTGGTTCCTGGGGTGGCATTTGACCGGAAGAAAAATCGTATGGGATACGGAAAAGGCTATTATGATCGATTTTTTGAAGGGAAAACAGGCTACGTTGAGCTTGGAGTGGCATATGAACTTCAAGTGGCAGAACAGCTTCCAACGGAAGAAAATGATCTACTCATGGAATATCTTGTAACAGAAAAAAACTTATGGTAATAGTCAGTGTATGTACAAAAGAGGAGTGCAAAATAATAATATGAATTATATAGAAGCAATGGAGTTTCTGGAAGAAACAAAAAAATACGGCAGTCAGCTTGGCCTGACCAGTATTCAGAATCTGATGGCAGAACTTGGAAATGTACAGGACAAAATTCCGCTGGTACATATCGGCGGAACTAATGGAAAAGGCTCCGTTGGAGCTATGCTGTCACAGGTGCTGACAGAGTCCGGATACAAGGTAGGCAGATTTTGCACGCCAGATGTATTTGCTTATGAAGATGAGTTTCAGATGAATGGTGTAAATATAGAAAAAGAACGATTGGTACAGCTTTTTACAAAGGTGAAAAAAGCATGTGACAAGCTGACCAGTCAGGGGAAACCGCATCCAACCCGGTTTGAGGTGGAGACAGCGGCCGCATTTTTGTGGTTTTATGAAGAAAAATGTGATATTGCCCTGCTGGAAGTTGGCATGGGCGGAGAGACAGATGCTACAAATGTGATTAAACGACCATTGGTGAGTGTTCTGACATCTATCAGTATGGATCATATTCGATTTCTTGGAAATTCCTTAGGTGAGATTGCAACGGTAAAGAGTGGCATTATCAAGCCACAGGTACCAGTGGTTACGATGGAGCAGAAGCCAGAGGCTTTTATACAGATTGAGAAAAAAGCAAAAGAGATGCAGGCAGAACTGATTGTGGCTAAGGCAGATCAGGCGCAGCAGATCACACAAAAAAATGGAAGATATGCGTTTACATGGAACGCATTTGAAACAGTTCAGAATGAAAAAATGGATGAAAAAGAAATTGTGGAGTGTTCTGATGAACTTTTGAAGAAAACAGAAAAAGAGATAGAAGAGAAAAAAACATTACAGAAAATGCAAATAAATCTCTCTCTCTGTGGTGCGTTTCAGGTGGAAAATGCAGTTTGCGTTCTGAACGTTTTACAGATCTTGCAGAAAAAATATCCGAAGATTACAAAAGAAACCATTCAGCATGGACTGGCTCACACAACCTGGCATGGCCGTATGGAACAGCTTGGCACGGAGCCTGATTTTTATCTGGATGGCGCGCACAATGAGGATGCAGTACGAAAACTCCGAAAAACACTGAACGAAGGATTTTTTGACCGCAGAATCGTGTACATCATGGGCGTGCTGGTAGACAAAGACTATGAAAAAATGATTCAGATGATGTTCCAACCGGGAGAGCATGTGTACACGGTTACTCCACAAAATCCACGGGCTTTGGACGGAAAAGAGCTGGAAAAGCAGCTTTTAGAGCAAAAGATTGCAGCGCGATATTGTGAAAATGCGCAGGATGCGGTATTATATGCTTTACGGGATGCGCAAAAAGGCGATATGATACTGGCGTTTGGTTCACTATCTTATCTGCGAAATGTGCGGGAAGCGTATGAGAGTGAAATGTAGGTTACAGCTGTTTTCTGAATGCGTATTTCAAGTTGGATTTATGTGAGAACTGATGTACAATTTTGATCAGTGTAATGATTGCGTTGGAACAGGGAAAGAAAGATTTATGAAATTTACGGAAAAATTACTGAAACACCCGGAATTTCTGCGTTTGCAGAAACGTGTGCAGCAGATTGAGCAGGATCGGATTTACTGTCATCATGAGCTGTCACACGCACTGGATGTCTGTCGTATGGCATGGATGATGTATCTGGAAGATCAGATGCAGGAAAAATTTGAATCCGGATTAGAAACCGATTTAAAAAATAATTATGAGTCAGAAACGGGTTTGAAAAAAAAGGATGAATCGAAATCTATTTCAGAAAGTAGTGAGTGGATTGCTGAGGACAGAAATGCTGAGTGCACAGAGGATATTTGTGGGAAAAAGCATTGTTCAGTAAACTTGCAGGAAAAAAAGGATCAGTTCTATGTGACGGGATTATTACATGATATTGGCCGGGTGGCACAGTATGAAACCGGAGAACATCACAGTGAAGCCGGTATGCGGGTTGCAGAACAGCTGTTATCTGAAATTGGATATCCGTCAGAATGGATGGCTGAGACATTGCAGATTGTAGGTGTACATCATGGGCGCAAGGAAGAAAAAGATGAAACTGGTGCCATGGAATACTATATCCGCAGATCAGATCACCTGTCACGAAACTGCTTTTTATGTGAAGCCGCAGATTCCTGTAAATGGAGTGATGAGGAACGCAATAAGACCATTATCTGGTGAAATAAAACTTGAAAATGGATTGATATATATTGTGCAGGATAGAGACATTATATTTTTTAGTTATAAGGAGAATGAGAACATGAAAATAGGAACAAAAAATTTTGATACAGATCACGAGACATATATTATGGGCATTTTGAATGTGACACCGGACTCATTCTCTGATGGTGGTAATTTTAACTGTCTAGATGCGGCTCTGCGCCACACAGAGGAAATGCTGGCAGAGGGAGCGGACATCATCGATATCGGTGGAGAATCCACCCGGCCAGGGCATGTGCAGATCACAGATCAGGAAGAAATTGACCGTGTGGCACCGATCATTGAAGCGGTAAAAGCCAGATTTGATGCACCGATTTCACTGGACACTTACAAGAGTGCTGTGGCAGAAGCCGGAATTGCAGCAGGCGCAGATCTGATCAACGATATCTGGGGACTGAAATATGATCCGAAGATGGCAGAGGTGATCGCAAAAGGAGATGTGGCATGCTGTCTGATGCACAACCGAGACAACAGCGATTACACAGATTTTCTGAAGGAATGGTATAATGAAACCGCAGAATGTGTGACTCTGGCAAAAGCGGCTGGCATTGCAGATGATAAAATTATGCTGGATCCGGGTGTTGGTTTTGGAAAAACTTATGAACAGAATCTGATCACCATCAAATACATGGATAAACTGAAAGCACTTGGCTATCCGCTGCTTCTTGGAACATCCAGAAAATCTGTTATCGGACTGACTTTGGATGCGCCGGTGACAGACCGTGCTCTCGGAACCGCTGTGACAACAGTATTTGCGGTACAGCAGGGATATGCGTTTGTGCGTGTGCATGATATCAAAGCGAATAAACAGGCCATTCAGATGACGAAAGCGATTATGGAGGCGTAAAATGGATCGTATAAAAATACAAAATCTGGAAGTGTTCGGGCACCATGGGGTGTTTTCCGAGGAAACAAAACTGGGACAGAAATTTCTGGTAAATGCGACGCTGTACACAAGTATACGGGCAGCAGGCTATTCGGATGATCTGGATAATTCCATCAATTACGGAGATGTCTGCCATTTTATCACACGCTATATGCAGAATCATACGTTTAAGCTGATCGAGGCTGTGGCTGAGCATATGGCACAGGCTCTGTTGATGGAATATCCGCTTTTGAAAAAAATAGATCTGGAAATCCAGAAACCATGGGCACCGATCGGACTGCCGTTGGAAAATGTATCGGTGGAGATTTGCCGTGGCTGGCATACCGTATATCTGTCTATTGGTTCCAATTTGGGTGAGCGGCAGCAGTTTTTGCGTGCAGCAGTGAGACTTCTGCAGGAATGTGCGGGAGTCCGTAATGTAAAAGTATCAAAACTGGTGGAGACAGCACCATATGGCTACACGGATCAGCCTGCATTTTTAAATGGTGCAATCGAATTGGAGACATTGTATACACCACAGGAGTTATTGATCGGAATCCACAAGATCGAGGCAGATCTGGGACGGGAGCGTGTGATCCACTGGGGGCCACGTACTATCGATCTGGATATCATATTTTACGATGATGAGATTGTGGCAGAGCCGGATCTGATCATTCCGCATATTGATATGCAGAACCGTTTGTTTGTGCTGGAGCCGCTTAATATGCTTTGCCCGGGAAAAGTGCATCCGGTGCTCCATAAGACGGTAGCGCAGCTTCGTCAGGAACTGATCAGCGAAAATGAGCAGTAGAGGAGTAATGAATGAAGAAATATAAGTTTATTTTCTGGGATATGGATGGCACGCTGGCAAATACCTACGAGGGTGTGACCAACTGTGTCAAATATGCCATGGAACCTTATGGCATCCATTTGGAAGGAGAGCAGGAACTGCGGAAGTTTATCGGACCTCCGCTTCGTTTTTCTTTTACAAAATATTGTGGACTCAGCGAGGAAGAGGCAGAAAAAGCAATCGTGCGCTATCGTGAGCGTTATATTCCGGTTGGCGTATATGAATGTGAGTTGTTTGAAGGCGTGCGTGAGACGATTCAGGCCTTAAAAAAAGCCGGATACATTCAGGTCATCACGTCATCCAAACCGGAGGCACAGTGCCGTCAGGTGCTGGAAAAATTCAATCTGCTGACAGAGCTCGACGAGGTGGTCGGAGCCAGTCATGATGGCAGAATTGATACAAAAATTGAAGTATTACAGGAAGCGTTTCGCCGCATGGAAGCGCAATATCCGGATTTTTCCAAGGAAAATACAGTACTGATCGGAGATACACACTATGACGCGGATGGCGCAAAAGAAGGTGGCATCGACTGTGTTGGAGTTGGGTATGGATTCGGAGGCGCAGAAGAAATGTGGAACGCTGGTTCTGTGGCAGTATACGAAGATCAGAAAGCATTGCGGGAAGCGCTGCTATAGGGAGGACGTCATGAAGCGAAAGGAAAAATTGCGGCAGATCGCAAAAGAGGCAAAATCTGTCCTTTGGGCAGTCATTGCAATTATCGTGTTCTGGATAGTTGCAGGGTTTGGGGTAAGTAAGTTACATATCACCGTTTTCCATACTCCGTTATGGGCCATCACGGGATGCATCGGCACATGGATTTTTTCCATTATCGTCGTTGTATATCTGATGAAACGCGTATTCAAAGATTTTGATCTGGAGGAGGAAAACGAGGATGAATAAGAATATTCTGGCTTTGATTCCGGTGTTTATTTTTATGATCATTATGCTGATCGTAAGTATTTATGTGCGCCGTGCATCTGCAAAAAGAGCCTCTGAAGGCTTTGTAAAAGATTATTTTATCGGTTCCCGCAGTCTGGGCGGTTTTGTACTGGCGATGACCACGGTAGCAACTTACAGTTCCGTAAGTTCCTTTGTCGGCGGACCGGGACAGGCCTGGAGCGTTGGATTTGGATGGATATACATGTCTGTGGTTCAGGTAACGGCATTGCTGCTGGTACTTGGCATTCTTGGTAAAAAAATGGCCATGGTATCACGGAAAATAGATGCTGTAACGATCATTGATGTGATCAGACACCGCTATCAGTCCGATGTGCTGGCAAATATTTCCGCCATCATCATTGTTATTTTCTTTGCAGCAACTATGGTTGCACAGTTTGTAGGCGGTGCAAAATTATTTGAAGCCGTGACGGGATATTCTTATCTTACCGGCTTGATCGTGTTTGGTCTGGTCGTTGTTATCTATACAACTGTCGGTGGATTTCGCGGTGTAGCCATTACGGATGCAATCTGTGCTATGGTTATGCTGGCAGGCATGGTGATCCTGCTGGTTGGCATTATCCGTCAGGGCGGCGGTTATGAGAATATTATGGAGAATATCGCAGTTACAAAACCGGAGATGTTAGAGCCGTTATCCGGTGGAAATATGCCGGTAAGCCTGTATATTTCTCAGTGGATGCTGGTTGGTATCTTTACATTGGGTCTGCCGCAGTCAGCAGTGCGCTGCTTAAGTTATAAAGATACAAAGTCCCTACATCATGCGATTATTCTTGGTACTGTCGTTGTCGGTGCTATGAATATTGGCATGAACTTTATTGGTGTGTTATCCGCAGGTGTGCTGACCGGAAATCTGGCAGATTATGGAAACAGTGTGGATAATATCATTCCGCTTGCTATTGCGGGTTCCTTAAAACCGCTGGTAGCCGGAATCTGTATCATTGGACCGATTGCGGCATCTATTTCTACCATTTCATCTCTGTTGCTGAGTACCACATCTTCCATCGTAAAAGATGTGTATATGCATGAGAAAGAGAAAAAAGGACATGTGGTATCAGAGAAAATGACAACCATGCTGAGCCAGATCAGCACTTTGGTGATCGGACTTATTATTTTTGGAATTTCTATCAACCCGCCGAGTGTAATCTGGAAGATCAATATGTTTGCTTTCGGTGGACTGGAAAGTGCATTTTTTTGGATTTTCTTACTTGGTATGTTTTGGAAAAAGGCAAACAAAGCCGGAGCTATCAGTGCGATTATCGGAGGAACGGTATGCTATTGTGTGACCATGTTCTTTGGAGTGAAAATCGCGAACTTGCATCAGATTTTGATTGGAATCAGTGTATCACTGGTTTGCATGTTAATCGGTTCTGTAGTTGGCAAAAAGATCGACAATAAAGTTTTGAAATTGTATTTTTAATGGATGTCCATTAGTAAACTGTTAAAGGAAAAATCGAAAAAATTTATCTCACTCGCTAGACGTTCACTTCCTTCGTTTCACGGCGGTTTCATCGCGCTCGTTCCCACCTCCTATAGAAGCTGGTCGGTTCCCACTCGCGCAAAACCTTGTGAAACTCAGTCGTTCGCTTAACCGCTCGTCGAGATAAATTTTTTCGATTTTTCTATTTACATTTTGGAATTATTAGCTGTTTACGTAATGCCATTGCGTGATATATATTTTTAATGAAAAATAGAGATTATGCAGAAGGTTCAAATCGCGGGAAGATATACGGCGTGACATTGTGGCGTGCAGTGTATATGTTTTTGTAAAAATAGAACTTATGTTACATACCCGAATTTATGATTAGCTGTATAAAAAAATAGTGATATCATTACTGAAATGGCGAAATCAGAGATTCCTTCTGCGACAAGCGATTTAGTAAGCGACTGAGTTTCGCGAGTTTTGCGCGAACGGGAGACGACCAGCTTTTATAGGAGTTGGAAGTGAGCGCGATAAAACCGAAGCGAAACGAGGGCAGCGAGCGACTAGCGGTTGCAGAAGGAGTCTCTGATTTCGCCCTACACGATACTAAATTTTAGCCAATATCCCTAAAAAAGAATGAATTGAACATAAAATTTGAAAATTTTACCTGTAACACATGAATCTGATGCCTGCAGGTAAAATTTTTATAAAGAAATACAAAGTAGAATTGTGCGACACGATATAAAATAAACAGACAATTAAAATAATTTAGAAACAATAGAACGGTATAAAATGAATTGCCTAATTATCTGACAATTCAAGAAAAAAAGTGGGTTTACATTTGTCCGAAAAAGCGGTATAGTATACCCAATCAATCAGTTTGCGTTAAATACATGTAAAAAAGCATATTTAACGGATTACAGAAAGACTAACTAAGGTATTGTAAAAAACTGAAAATTGCAGAAAGGAAGATGTTATGAAACTTCATATGAACGAGAGCAACGCCAAGGCTGTCGGCATGTACGATCCAAGGTTCGAGCATGACAACTGCGGTATTGGTGCTGTGGTAAACATTAAAGGTGTGAAAACACATCAGACGGTTGAGAACGCATTAAAAATTGTTGAAAACTTAAAACATAGAGCTGGCAAAGACGCCGAAGGAAAAACTGGTGATGGAGTAGGTATCCTGTTACAGATATCTCACAGATTCTTCTCCAAAACCATGCAGTCCCTTGGCGTCTTTTTGGGTGAAGAAAGAGATTACGGAATCGGTATGTTTTTCTTCCCGCAGGATGAGTTAAAACGCAATCAGGCAAAAAAGATGTTCGAAGTCATCATTGAAAAAGAAGGACTCGAGCTGCTGGCATGGCGTGAAGTGCCGACAGATCCGACTGTCATCGGACAGAAAGCTGTAGACTGTATGCCATACATCATGCAGGCATTTATCAAACGCCCGGATGATGTGGGAAAAGGTCTGGATTTTGACCGCCGCCTGTATGTGGCACGCCGTGTTTTTGAACAGTCCAATGACAATACCTATGTGGTATCCCTGTCAAGCAGAACCATCGTATACAAAGGAATGTTCCTGGTAAACGAGCTGCGTCTGTTCTTCAAAGACTTGCAGGATCCGGATTATGAATCTGCCATTGCAATGGTTCATTCCAGATTCTCCACAAACACAAATCCGAGCTGGGAGAGAGCTCATCCGAACCGTTTTATGGTACATAACGGTGAGATCAATACGATTAAAGGTAACTCCGATAAAATGCTGGCCCGTGAGGAGACCATGGAATCTGAACATCTGAAAGGTCAGTTATCCAAGGTGCTTCCGGTAGTCAATAAATCCGGTTCCGATTCCGCAATGCTGGATAATACACTGGAGTTCCTTGTTATGAGTGGTATGGAGCTTCCACTGGCAGTTATGATCACTATTCCGGAGCCGTGGGCAAACAACCACCTGATGAGTCAGAAGAAAAAAGACTTCTATCAGTATTATGCAACTATGATGGAACCGTGGGATGGCCCGGCATCTATCGTGTTCAGCGATGGTGATATCATGGGAGCCGTTCTTGACCGTAACGGTCTGCGTCCATCCCGTTATTACATCACAGATGACGATTATCTGATCCTTGCATCTGAGGTTGGCGTACTGGATGTAGACCCGACTAAAGTTGTGACAAAAGATCGTCTGCGTCCGGGCAAAATGCTTCTGGTTGATACGGTCAAAGGTCGTGTCATCGATGATGACGAACTGAAAGAGGCCTATGCAAGCAAACGCCCTTATGGACAGTGGCTGGATGAGTATCTGGTAGAGTTGAAAGATATGAAAATCCCGAATGTGCGTGTACCGCGTTATACCGGAGATGACCTGAACCGGATCCAGAAAGCCTTTGGTTATTCTTATGAGTCCGTAAAAACCGTCATGCTTCCGATGGCAAAAAGTGGTGCCGAGTCCACAGCGGCCATGGGCATTGATACACCACTGGCTGTATTGTCTGATGATCATCAGCCACTGTTTAACTATTTTAAACAGTTGTTTGCGCAGGTTACGAATCCACCAATTGATGCCATCCGTGAGGAAATTGTTACCTCCACGACGGTTTATGTCGGTGAGGATGGAAATATTCTGGAAGAAGAGCCGAAAAACTGTCAGGTATTGAAGATCAGAAATCCAATCCTGACAAATACAGATCTTCTAAAGATCAAACATATGAAAAAAGAAGGCTTTAAGGTCGGAGTAGTACCACTTACTTATTATAAAAACACAAGCCTTGAGAAAGCCATTGACCGTCTGTTTGTAGAGGCAGATCGTGCATACCGTGATGGTACGAATATCCTGATTCTGTCTGACCGTGGCGTGGATGAAAATCATGTAGCTATCCCGTCTCTGCTTGCTGTATCTGCAATGCAGCAGCATTTGATCCAGACGAAAAAGAGAACTGCAGTGGCTATGATCCTTGAGAGTGGTGAACCGCGTGAGATTCACCATTTTGCAACACTGCTTGGTTACGGTGCCTGTGCCATCAACCCGTATCTGGCTCAGGATACCATTGAGCAGCTGGTAGACGATCATCTGCTTGACAAAGATTATTACGCAGCCATCGATGATTACAACTCCGCTGTATTACACGGAATTGTAAAAATCGCTTCCAAGATGGGTATTTCCACCATCCAGTCCTATCAGGGATCCAAGATCTTTGAGGCCATCGGTATTGACAAGAGTGTCATTGATAAATATTTCACCGATACGGTTAGCAGAATTGGTGGTATTACGATTTCTGATATTGAAAATGATGTCAACGAGTTACATTCCATGGCATTTGATCCGCTGGGATTACAGACAGAGCTGACACTGGACAGCAAAGGACATCACAAGATGCGCAGCGGTGCACAGAAACATTTGTACAATCCGCAGACGATCCATTTGCTGCAGGAGTCCACAAAACGTGGCGATTACAATTTATTCAAAGAGTATACAAAACTGGTCAACAATGAGACCGATATTATGAATATCCGTGGAACCCTTGATTTCAAATATCCGAAGTCAGGCATTCCAATCGATGAAGTTGAGAGTGTTGACTCCATCGTGACAAGATTTAAAACAGGTGCGATGTCCTACGGTTCGATTTCACAGGAAGCCCATGAGACATTAGCCATCGCCATGAACCGGTTACATGGTAAATCAAACTCCGGTGAGGGTGGTGAGAGCCTGGAGCGTCTGGATACCGAGCGGTGTTCCGCTATCAAACAGGTTGCTTCCGGACGATTTGGTGTAACAAGCCGTTACCTTGTCAGCGCACAGGAAATCCAGATCAAGATGGCACAGGGTGCAAAACCAGGTGAAGGTGGACATTTACCGGGCAAAAAAGTTTACCCGTGGATTGCAAAAACAAGACTTTCCACACCGGGTGTAAGTTTGATCTCCCCACCGCCTCATCACGATATTTACTCCATCGAGGATCTGGAACAGCTGATCTTTGACCTGAAAAATGCAAACACAAGAGCGCGTATTTCAGTAAAACTGGTATCAGAAGCTGGTGTTGGAACCGTCGCAGCCGGTGTTGCAAAAGCAGGTGCACAGGTTATCCTGATCTCCGGTTATGACGGTGGAACCGGTGCCGCACCGAGAAGTTCCATCCACAATGCAGGACTTCCTTGGGAGCTTGGTCTGGCCGAGACACATCAGACACTGATCATGAACGGTCTGAGAAACAAAGTCCGTATTGAGACAGACGGAAAACTGATGAGTGGTCGTGACGTTGCTGTAGCAGCAATGCTTGGTGCCGAGGAGTTCGGTTTTGCGACAGCTCCACTGGTAACCATGGGATGCGTTATGATGCGTGTCTGCAACCTGGATACATGTCCGGTTGGTATTGCCACACAGAACCCGGAACTGAGAAAACGTTTCGCAGGCAAACCGGAATATGTTATGAACTTCATGCGTTTTATCGCACAGGAGCTGCGTGAATATATGGCAAAACTTGGTGTCCGTACAGTCGATGAGCTTGTTGGACGTTCCGATCTACTGAAAGTACGTGACAACTTAACCGGTCACGCTGCAAAACTGGATTTGAAGAACATTCTGGAGAATCCGTTTGCAAGCCCGAAGGATAAAGTTATCTTTGATCCGAAGAAAGTATACGATTTCGAACTGCAGAAAACAGCTGATGAGAAAGTGCTGATGAAACAGATGAAATCCGCACTGGAGCAGAAGCAGAAACGAAGCATTGAGATTAATGTTTCCAACATCAACCGTTCCTTTGGTACGATTTTCGGTTCTGAGATCACAAGAAGATACAAAGACACTCTGGAAGATGATACTTACGTTGTAAAATGTAACGGAGCCGGTGGACAGAGCTTCGGAGCCTTTATCCCGAACGGTCTGACACTGGAGCTGGAAGGCGACAGCAACGATTACTTCGGAAAAGGACTTTCTGGTGGAAAACTGGTGGTATATCCGCCGAAGGGAATCAAATACCGTCAGGATGAAAACATTGTCATCGGTAACGTAGCGCTTTATGGAGCAACCAGCGGAAAAGCATTTATCAACGGTGTGGCAGGTGAGCGTTTTGCCGTGAGAAACTCCGGTGCCATCGCAGTAGTTGAAGGTGTCGGTGATCACGGATGTGAGTACATGACCGGCGGCCGCGTGGTTGTTATCGGAAAAACAGGAAAGAACTTCGCAGCAGGTATGAGCGGCGGTGTCGCATATGTGCTGGATGAGGACAATGATCTGTATACAAGAACCAACAAAGAAATGGTATTTACCGAGGAATTGACCAACAAATACGATGTACAGGAATTGAAAGAACTGATTCAGGAACATGTCGCTTTGACCAATTCCGTAAAAGGAAAAGAAATTCTGGATAACTTCGGAGAATATCTGCCGAAATTCAAAAAAGTAGTTCCGTATGATTATCATCATATGCTGACAACCATCGTACAGATGGAGGAAAAGGGCTACAACGTGGAGCAGGCTCAGATCGAAGCATTTTATGCAAATCTGGAGGCACAGGCATAGAAATTTTACATGAGAAAACTTCACTTCCATAAAAAAGATAGTTTTACGGAAGAGAAGCACTCATGATAAATTGTGACGAATTTCGGTAAAACAGGAGGATTAAAATGGGAAAACCAACAGGATTTATGGAATATGACCGAGAGGTAAGCAAAGCGGTTGAACCGAAAGAAAGAATCAAAAATTTTGATGAATTCCACATCCACCTCTCAAAGAAAAAACAGGAGATTCAGGGATCACGCTGCATGGCATGCGGCGTTCCCTTCTGTCAGTCAGGTATGACGCTCATGGGCATGACCAGCGGCTGTCCGCTGCACAATCTGGTGCCGGAGTGGAACGACCTGATTTATATGGGAACCTGGGAGCAGGCTTACGAGCGTCTGCACAAGACTAACAACTTCCCGGAATTTACATCCCGTGTCTGCCCGGCACTGTGCGAGGCTGCATGTACTTGCGGTCTGCATGATGACCCAGTCACTGTAAGGGATAACGAGTACGGAATCATTGAAAATGCATACGAAAAAGGATATGCGAAAGCAAATCCGCCAAAAGTCCGTACCGGTAAAAAAGTTGCTGTCATCGGTTCCGGTCCGGCGGGGCTGGCAGTGGCAGATCAGTTAAACCGCAGAGGTCATCTGGTAACAGTTTATGAGCGTGATGATCGCATAGGTGGACTGCTGATGTACGGCATTCCAAATATGAAACTGGAAAAACACATCATTGACCGGAAAATCAATGTAATGACCGAGGAAGGCGTTACCTTTGTTACCGGTGTAAATGTGGGAAAAGATGAAAAAGCGGCAAAACTTATGAAAGAGTATGATGCCGTGGTACTTGCCTGCGGTGCAAAAAATCCGCGTGATATCAATGCACCGGGCCGTGATGCAAAAGGCATTTATTTTGCAGTGGATTTCCTGTCACAGACTACAAAGAGTCTGCTGGATTCCAATCTGAAAGATAAGAAATTTGTCTCTGCAAAAGGTAAGAAAGTCGTGATCATCGGCGGTGGCGACACCGGAAATGACTGTGTGGGAACAAGCATCCGTCACGGAGCAGTATCCGTAACACAGTTGGAGATGATGCCGAAAGCACCGGATCAGCGTGCCGAGAACAATCCGTGGCCGGAATGGCCGAAGGTCTGCAAGACAGATTACGGTCAGGAAGAAGCCATTGCAGTATTTGGTCATGATCCGCGAATCTATCAGACAACAGTAAAAGAGTTCCTGAAAGATAAAAACGGCAATCTGAACGGTCTGATCACTGTAAAACTGGAAGCAAAAAAAGACGAGAAAACCGGTCGTATGAATATGGTTCCGGTAGAAGGCAGTGAGCAAAAACTGGATGCGGATCTGGTGCTTATCGCAGCAGGATTCCTTGGTACAGAAAAATACGTGGCAGATGCCTTTGGTGTGAAATTAAATGCCAGAACAAACGTAGAGACCGAAGAAGGATGCTACAAGACCAATGTGAAAAAAGTCTTTACCGCAGGTGATATGCACAGAGGTCAGTCACTGGTTGTGTGGGCAATCCGCGAGGGACGCGAGGCAGCCAGAGAAGTGGATGAGAGTCTTATGGGATATTCTTATCTGTCCGTACAGTAAATTCTTGTTTCGGGTAATTGTGTGGTTTTTATAGAAGTTATGAAAAGAGACTCTGCGATTTTGTCTCCGCGGCTAACAATCGCCCGCTGAGAAAAAATAGCCAGAGTCCCTTTATTTAGGCTGTGCTAAAATCACACTGCTTACCCTTACGTTGTGCCACGCATGCATATAATACATTGGAATAATAAAAACTATGTTGCATGCGCACATTAGGAATAAATAGCATGTGTAGTGTATGCGTGCCATCATATAAATGGTTATCATTTTCATAATGTAAATAAAAATCAGAGAAAATTTCCTCGACGAGCGGTTCAGAGAACGACTGAGT
>CAVEOS010000048.1:0-21579 GCA_963617435.1 Lachnospiraceae bacterium | reverse complement strand
TTCAGATCTCCAACGATACCGTAATCAGCTACATCGAAGATAGGAGCATCTTCGTCTTTGTTGATCGCGATGATCAGATCAGACTCTTCCATACCAGCTACGTGCTGGATTGCTCCGGAAATACCGATTGCGAAGTAAACCTGCGGACGAACTGTCTTACCAGTCTGTCCAACCTGCAGATCCTGTGGTTTCCAGCCAGCGTCTACGACTGCACGGGAGCAGGATACGGTACCGCCAACAACCTCAGCCAGCTCTTCGAGCATTTTGAAGTTCTCCGGTGTTCCAACTCCACGGCCGCCGGATACAAGGATCTTAGCGTCCTGGATATCAACAACGTCAGATACGTTTTTAACGATGTCGAGGATCTCAACATATTTGTTATCCGGTGTGAATCCCGGGTTGTACTCAACAACTTCCGGATTAGCATCAACGATCGGCTCGATCTTCTGCATAACACCTGGACGAACAGTTGCCATCTGCGGACGGTTGTCCGGGCAAGCGATGGTTGCGATTGTGTTTCCACCGAATGCAGGACGTGTCATCAGTAACTGGTTGTGTTTCTGCTCTTTACCCGGCATTGGGTTCAGTGGGAAATCACCAACCTCAAGGGATGTACAGTCTGCTGTCAGACCTGTCTGTACACGTGCGGATACACGAGGGCCAAGGTCACGTCCGATGGCTGTTGCACCAACTAACATGATCTCCGGTTTGAACTCATTGATTACAGATGCAAGTGCATGTGTATACGGCTCTGTTCTGTATACCTCAAGCTCTTTGTCATCTACTACGATAACTTTATCTGCACCGTAAGCGCCAAGCTGTGCTGCAAGGTCTTTTACGTTATGTCCAACTAATACTGCTACTACTTTTTCATTTAAATCATTTGCAAGATCTTTTGCTTTTCCGAGTAACTCGAAAGCGATTGGGCTAATCTCATTATCTACCTGCTGAGCGAATACATATACGTCTTTGTACTGCTCAATTAAGGATTGTTCCATTGCTGCCATTGTTATTTCTCCTTTCTCTTACAGTCCGCATACATGTTTCTCTGTCATCTTACCAAGCAGATAAGAAACAGCTTCTTCTGTATCCAGTGTGATTTTCTCTCCAGCACCTTTTCTTACTTTGTCAGATGCTTTGGCGATCTTTGTCGGAGAACCTGCAAGACCCATGTTGGAATCATCCAGAGTCTTCAGATCTGCTCTTGACATTGTCTTGATCTCTGCATCGCATGCATCAAAGATTCCGCCAGGAGTCATGTATCTCGGCTCGTTGATCTCTGCCAGGCATGTTACCAGACAAGGCATCTGAGCTTTTACTACATGGTATCTGTCGTCATACTGACGCTGTACTTTTACAGCTCCGTCTTCAATCTCAATCTTACGTGCGTAGGAGATTACCGGGATGTCAAGGTGCTCAGAAATCTGAGGACCAACCTGTGCTGTATCACCATCGATAGCCTGACGGCCTGTGATGATCAGATCGTAGTCACCTAACTCACGGATTGCTGCTGCTACTGTAGAGGATGTAGCCCATGTATCAGCACCGCCGAGGCATCTGTCTGTTACCAGAACGGCATTGTCAGCGCCCATAGCTAATGCTTCACGCAGAGCGTCTCCGGCTTTCGGAAGACCCATTGTTACTACTGTAACTTCTGCGCCATACTGATCTTTTAATCTTAAAGCAGCCTCAAGACCTGCTTTATCATCCGGGTTCATGATAGTGAGCATTGCTGCTCTGTCAAGAGTTCCGTCCGGATTGAACTTTACTCCACCTGCTGTATCAGGTACCTGTTTAATACAAACAATAATCTTCACGATTGTTTTCCTCCTTACTTAAGTAATGCACCAGAAATAACCATACGCTGTACTTCGCTGGTTCCTTCGTAGATCTCTGTGATCTTAGCATCACGCATCATACGCTCAACATCGTACTCTCTGATGTAACCATATCCACCATGTAACTGTACGCATTTTGTTGTAACTTCCATTGCAACTTCTGCTGCGTAAAGTTTTGCCATAGCAGCTTCTACAGAATAAGAAACTTTAGCACCTGCCTGGTACTCGTCTTTCTTTAATGCAGCTCTGTATACCATTAACTGAGCAGCTTTTACTTTTGTAGCCATGTCTGCTAACTGGAACTGTGTGTTCTGGAACTGAGCGATGCTTCTGCCGAACTGTTTTCTCTCTTTTACGTATGCGATTGTTGTCTCTAATGCACCCTCTGCAAGTCCAAGTGCCTGTGCAGCGATTCCGATACGTCCGCCATCCAGTGTATGCATAGCGATGTTGAATCCTTTGCCCTGTTTTCCAAGAAGGTTCTCTTTCGGGATACGGCAATCTGTGAAGATTAACTCATATGTGGATGAACCACGGATACCCATTTTTTTCTCTTTAACACCGAATGTAAATCCTGGTGTTCCTTTTTCAACGATGAATGCAGAAATCTCTTTCATTGTTCTGCCACGTTTTTCAACTTTGCCTGTTACAGCGATTACGATATATACGTCAGCTTCTTTACCGTTTGTGATGAAGCATTTAGATCCGTTAAGAACCCACTCATCTCCGTCTAAAACAGCTTTTGTCTGCTGTCCCTGAGCATCTGTACCTGCCATCGGCTCTGTTAAACCGAAAGCGCCGAGTTTTTTACCGGAAGCAAGATCCGGAACATATTTCTCTTTCTGCTCTTTTGTACCAAATGTAAGGATCGGGTCTACACAAAGGGATGTATGGGCAGATATAACAACACTGGATGTTCCACAAACTTTCGCTAATTCTTCTACACACATTGCATAAGTCAGAATGTCACAGCCCTGTCCACCATACTCTTTAGGTACAGGAATACCAAGCAGTCCATATTTGGCCATTTTGTCAACAGTTTCCCGCGGAAATTTTTCTGTTTCATCAACTTCCTGTGCATGTGGTTTCGCTTCATTCTCTGCAAACTGCTGAAAAAGATCACGAGCCATTCTATGCTTCATGTCTAAATTAAAATCCATAATATCCGTTTTCCTCCTTAAATCTGCTGTTTTTCCATATTCTTTTTATCTTTAACTTTTTACTTTGGGTGCCTTAACTGTGGCTTCCCCTTTCAAAACGATGATTCCATCCTGATTTTCACAGATTGTTTTCAACTTAACTATATTTTTTTCTTTGTTAATCTCTTCTACTTCTGCGGTTGCCTTAACCGTATCTCCGGCATGAACCGGTGCCGTAAAGCTAAGTGTCTGTCCCATATAGATGGTTCCCGGTCCTGGAAGCTGCATTCCGAGCACTGCTGAAACCAACCCTGCAGACAACATTCCATGCGCTATTCTTCCCTTAAAAAATGTATTGGAAGCATATCTTTCATTTACATGTGCCGGATTAATATCTCCTGTCACACCCGCAAACAGATAAATATCTGTTTCTGTGATTGTTTTTTCAAAAGATGCCTTTTGACCAATCTGAAGTTCCTCTATTGTATATCCCATGCTCCAAGACCTCCTGTTCTGAAGTGGCAGAAGATGCTATATCCTGCGTGGCATCCCCTGCCACTTCTTCATTGCTTATTTCTTATTTACAAAATCACTCATACGTTTCTGCTGTTCTTCTGTTCCAAAACACAGACCAAATAAATTCTTTTCCTGATTCATAGCAGAATACATATCTGTCTGAATACCATAATTCATGGACTGCTTTGCAAGTGCCACACCGATTTTGCTGTTTTGCATAATCGTTTCTGCAAGACTTTTTGCCGATTCCATCAATTTTTTTTCCTCAACGACCTCACTGACTAACCCAAGCTCCAGTGCTTTATCCGCCCGGAATGTCTTAGCAGTAAAAATTAGCTCTTTTGCTTTTGCCATACCAATCAGACGAGGCAGTCTCTGTGTTCCACCACCTCCTGGGAAAATCCCCAGACCAACTTCCGGAAGTCCGAATCTTGCTTTTTCAGATGCGATTCGCAGATCACAGGCAAGGGTCATTTCACATCCTCCTCCGAAAGCATATCCATTTACTGCCGCGATAAAAACTTTTCCGGAATGTTCCATTTTTCGATATACTTCTGTCGTATGATATGCATATTCCGATGCCTCGATGGGGGACATGTCTTTCATCAAAGTGATATCTGCACCTGCGATAAATGCTTTTCCGGCTCCGGTCAGAATCACCACTCTGGTTTCCTCATCCTTTTCAAGAACATCCATAAAGTCATTCATTTCAGCCAGAAATTCTTCTGACATAGCATTCAATTTTTCCGGTCTGTTAAAAATAACTGTTGTCAGTCCATTGTCTTTTTTTACTTCTATTGTCTTATAATCCATATCTAAACCGCCTCTTTGTCATTAACCACCATATCCGCTTAATTTAGGAATCAGAAGTGAAATGTTCGGGAATACTACAACCAACAACAATCCAACAAGTAATGCCAGCAGGAACGGTATAATACGTTTCACCAGTTCCTCAAACTTGATATTTCCGATACCACACGCCACAAACAGGTTTACACCTACCGGTGGAGTAATAAATCCGATAGACAGGTTTACTACCATCATGATACCAAAATGTATAAGATCTACCCCTACAGCCTGCATTACCGGATACAGGATCGGTGACAGGATAAGAATTGCCGATGTCGTCTCCAGCACACATCCACAGATAAGTAACAAAATATTAACCAGAAGAAGGAGTACCCATTTATTGGTAGAGAATCCAAGCATTCCGTCAGCAATCAGTGTTGGCACACCCTCGAGTGTCAGAACACGACCGAGAATGGTTCCAACACCTACAATGATCAAGATTGTACCTGTTGTATTTGCGGAAGATGCAAATCTCTCAAAGATTGTTTTCAATTTCAGTTCTTTATAAACAAAGATACCAACGATCAGGGAATATACGGTAGCAACTACTGCTGCCTCAGTCGGTGTAAAGAATCCACCGTAAATACCACCCAGAATAATAACCGGCACAAAAATTGCCCAGATCGCATCTTTTAATTCAAGGAATACTCTCTTGAACGAGAATTTCTGTCCATTTCCAACAAATCCTTTCTTCTTGCAGACAAATACAGAAAGAACGATCAGCATCAGTCCACATACAACACCCGGAACAATACCGGCTGAGAACATCGTGCTGATAGATGCTCCTGTTGCCACACCATACATAACCATCGGAATACTTGGTGGAATAATCGTTCCCAGGCATCCGGATGCAGCGATTAATGCAATGGAAAATCTCTTGTCATAACCTTTTTCTACCATCGTCGGAACCATGATCGTTCCTACTGCTGCTACAGTAGCAGGAGCAGAACCGGAAATCGCTCCGAAGAACATACACGTTACAACTGTAACGATTGCAAGTCCGCCTGTAAAATGTCCTACCAGTGAATCAAAAAAGTTGACCAGCCGCTTCGATAATCCACCGCCTTCCATCAGTGCACCTGACAGGATAAAGAATGGAATTGCCATCAGCGGGAAAGAATCTGTTGCTGTAACATACCACTTACAATATAGTTAAAATCAATGGTTCCCTGCGCAAAAATATATACGATAACGGCAAGTCCCATAGCGATTCCAATCGGAATACTCAAAAATACAGCGATAAAAAATACTACGAAAATAATTAAAGCTTCCATATCCGACCTCCTTATGCCTTTTCTTCTATAGCAGAAGCCTCATCGTCTCCGGCTTTGTATTCTTTTACACGTAACACCATGTCCTGAACCAGACGAATAGCCATAAATGTAAATCCAATCACAAAGGAGAAGTATGGGATTGCCATGTTAATCTCCAGAGAAGGTGATTTCTGCTGGTAAATAAATGCCATTTTTGTAACATAAGGCCAGCCGTATCTCATGATAACCAGTGAGAATATAAGGAAAGCAGCATCTGATACCAGATCCAGGATCAGATTGCCCTTTTTCTTCAGTACGAGTGACAGAATTTCAACTTTAATATGTGACCGTTTTTTTACTGCATATGCCGAAGATATGTAAATCAGCCATGCAAACATATACCTTGCTGACTCTTCCGACCACGTAGCCGGTCTTCCGATCAGTCTCATAATGATCTGATATGCTACCACAAATGTCATACTTGCAAGAAGAATTACAGAAATAACTTCTTCCAAATGTTTATCCAGCCAACGTATTACTTTCATAACCTTCCCCCCTATTCGACATCCATCGAGTTGACATAATCAACAAGTTCCTCTGCATTCAGCTCCGGATATTTCTTATAAAACCAGTCATATACACTTGAACAAGCATCACGGAATGCAAGCCTCTGTTCATCAGTAAGCGTCGTTACCTGTGTTGTTTTTTCCACTTCTGCCATGTAATCTTCGTAATATTCATCCATCATATCACGTTCATTCTGAGCTGCCTGTTCCATTGTATCCTTCAGAATTTTTTGAAGATCATCCGGAAGCGACTCATACCAGTCTTCTGAAATAAGGATCGGAGCCATATCTATGACATGATGAAGGTCTGTATAATAATCCTGAACCTCATTAAATTTCTGGCTGACAGTAAGTGCAATACCATTGTCCTGACCATCGATCGTTCCCTGCTGTAATCCTGTAAATACCTCCGCAAAAGACATCGAAATCGGTGAAGAACCAAGCGTTGTAAATGTTTCCAGGTACAGATCTGATTCCTGAACTCTGATCTTGAGTCCTTTCATATCTTCCGGTGTTTCTATCGCATGTTTTGAATTTGTAACTGTTCTGGAATCGTTATAAAACCATGCAATCGGTCTTACTCCGACTTCCTCTGCCGACTGATCTTCCAGTTTCTCTCCTTCTTCCGAATCAAAGAATGCAAAGGCCTGTTCCTTGCTTGTAAAAAGGAACGGAAGCTGTAATGGTTTGAAAATATCTGTAAAGCTGGATAATGCTGCTGTACCAACTTCACCCATCTTGATCGTACCATTTACCTGCATCTGCTCTATATTAGAGCGGGAGTCACCTAATGTGTTGTTTGTGTAAACCTTCATGATCAGTCTGCCATCCGAAGCTTCCTTCAGATCCTCGGCTGCCTGCTTCATCGCGATTGCCATCGGATGGGAATCTGCGACAGTTCCTGCATACACAAAGGTATATACGCCATCCTGTCCCGAAGAACTGCTTTTTGAACCACATCCAGCTACCGATATAAGCCCTAATATCATGACTGCTGTCAATAAACATACCAATACTTTTTTTGATTTGATCCGCATCTCATCATTCTCCTCTTAAATCAATGTTCTTATCCACTAAACTTCCCCTATTCGGATAAAAACATTATCTCATTTTCCGCCAATAAGCATCAAATTCATTCTGTAGCTGATCTCTGAAATCTGGATGCGCAATGGAGATCAGTGCCTGACCTCTTTCTTCCAGACTCATACCAAACAGATTTACTGCTCCATATTCCGTTACCACCCAGTGAACATCAATTCGCGCTGTGGAAACAGGCGTGCCTTCCGGAATACATCCGACAATTCTGGATACTGTTCCATGTGCTGCTGTCGACGGCAGACACAGAATCGGTCGTCCGTCCTTTGATAGTGCTGCCCCTCGCAGGAAATCGCTCTGTCCTCCGACACCACTCCAGATTTTTCCACGGTTCCACTCGCAGTTTACCTGACCTGTAAGATCCACCTGGAGGCAGGCATTGATGGCACATACTTTATCATTTTTTGCAATATTGATCGGGTTGTTGGTGTAAAATCCCGGCATAATATTGATCATTTCATTCTTATCTACAAAATCGTATAAATCCTGTGATCCCTGAATAAACATTGCTGTGATCTTTCCGGTATCAATATTTTTCTTAGATCCATTTACAACACCTTTCTCGATCAACGGGATCAGGTTATCGGAAAATACTTCTGTATGAATGCCAAGATCTTTTTTGTCACTCAGACATTTTAATATGGCATTCGGAACCTTTCCCTGTCCCATCTGCAGGCAGGCACCGTCCGGAATCAGATCCGCAATTAATTCACCGATCTTCGTGGATGTAGGATCTGTATCATCAATCGGTGGAATATTCAGTAACGGCACATCTTCCTCTACGATCGCATCCAGTTCTGATACGTGAATTGTATTATAATGACCGTATACCCACGGCATATGTTTATTTACATGTGCAATGATTTTCTTTCCATGACGTACCGAAGAAGCTCCGAAATCTACGGAAACGCCAAGGTTTACATATCCATTTTCGTCTGGCGGTGTCACATGAGCAAGAAGACCGTCTACTGGTCTGGTACTTGCAAATGCACGGTCAACCATGGAAACACTCATCGGCCCAAAATGTCCTCTTTGCTCAGCAACTGCAATTCTTGTTGCCGGCCCACAAAAAACGGTATCGACATCCAGATGACCATGATATTTTGGATCACAATATGGCGCATCTCCCCAGTTCAGTCCCTGCCATAATTTCACATCTTTTAATTCATCTGCTCTTCTGCACAGTGCATTCGCAAGAACCATAGATTCTGCTGTCGCATGTGTCGTCTGCCAGCGTTCGCCGGATTTTACAAGTTTTACTGCTTCATCTGCAGTCATCAGTTTTTCTTTGTAAATTTTTCTCCAATCTTCCATTTTCCCTTTTCCTTTCTATTTGCACTGCTTTTTCATACATTTTTCCATTGCAAACATTGCTGCTCCAAGAGCACCCATAATCTGTGGATTTTCCGGTGTGACAACTCTCATGCCAATCTGTTCTTCCATACACTTTACCATCGCATCATTCAAAGCGACTCCACCGGTCATCACAAGCTCCGGTCTCAATGTAATTCTTTTTGCAAGTCCACAGACTCTTTTTGCCACAGCGATATGTGCACCTTTCGCTACTGAGGCAAGAGATGCCCCAGACGCAAGCTGTGAGATCACCTCAGATTCAGCAAATACTGTGCAGGTGCTCGAAATTGCAACAGATTCTTCTGCTGAATCAGCCAATTCTGCCAGTTTATCAATTTTGCAATTCAGGACACGTGCCATTACCTCAAAGAATCGTCCTGTGCCTGCTGCACATTTTTCATTCATCACAAAATTTTCAATCGTTCCGTCTTCCTTCAACTGAATCGCTTTTGCATCCTGACCACCAATATCAATAATGCTTCGTGCGTTCGGATATATCGACACCACACCTTTTGCATGGCAGGTGATCTCTGTAATCTGTTTATCTGCTCTGTCGTAAGTGAATCTCCCATATCCGGTCACAATACTGTAATCAACATCTTCCCATGTTATATGCAACTTTTCCATGAGTTCACCCATGCAGAGCTCCACCCCATTGGTGCCCGTTCCGATATTCTTTACAACATACCCCAGCATTTTTTTATTTTCATCAACAGCAACTACCTTTGAGGATGAAGAACCAATATCTATTCCCAAAAACATAGGCGGCTTCCTTCCCTATTACTAATCAAGCATCTCACTGAACGTCTGTAATCTGGTACGGATCTGTTCCATGGAATCCATCTGCTGATCCACTTCCAGGTAGAGGATCGGAATTCCTGCCTTTTCCAGTTCTTTCTTATACACTGGATAATCAAATTCTTCCGGATCACAGAATTTGTACATACATACCACAACACCATCCGCCTGATTATCTTTTACTGCCTTGATCAAACCTTTTCCTTTGCTCTTATATTCTTCATAGAAAAATGTATCTCCACGCAGATCAATCATGCGGTATGCAATTCTTTCCATCACACTTCCCTCTGTTCTGGAAATCGTCCTGAACTGACGACTCTCATGTGCCAGATCATCACATACAATGGTGTAATCCATATCTGTAAATGCATCTAACAGACTTACCGGCTCCATCATCAATCCTGTAACAACCACTTTGGCTCCGGATTTTTTTTCTTTTTCTTCTTTTTCCAATGCTGCGATCAGTTCGTTTAATTTCCCGGTATAAATCTTTTTATCCATAAACCATGCCGCTTTTAAAATCAGATGGCGAATCGTAGGTGTCAGTGCAACCGGATAATCCTTCACCAGTTCTGTAAATTTACGAACAGCTCTCCGATACTCTTCATATACAGTAAAAGCATCTTCCAGTGCTTCATCACTGATCTCTTTACCGGTAATTTCTTCCAGTTCTTTTTTCAGTCGTTCATTCTGATTAATGATGAATTCCAGTGAGCCGGAACTGTAGCGATTTTGTAATACCGTATACGGAAGCACCTTCGGCTCTTTGATCGCGATCACCCAGTTTGCGAGAATGGATTTCATCGTATCGCAATAAGTCGGGATAATGATTGCTTCCAGAAATTTATATTCTCCACGAATACCAAGCTCCATATTTGCTCTCATGATAGAACATCCAAATCCCTGTATGTACCGGTCAACTTCTACCATGGAAGTCTGTCCGCCCCACATGCCGATCGGCAGCATTCCGGATGCATAGATAATTTCCTCCGGAAGATAAATTGGGAAACAGCCTACCGCCTTTTTACCGGTTTCTTTCATGGATGCAAAAATGGCTTCTTTCGGAGTCCTTCCCTTATCACTAAGTTCTTTGATTAAATTTTCCACACTCATGATTATGCCTCCTTACCTTTATTCTTCCGCTCTTCCATCATCTCAACCAGAGCCTGTACACGTGTTTCATACTGTGCCTCAGAAAATACACTTGGATCTGTCTGATCACCATCAAAGATAACAGATGGGATTCCCAGTTCTGCTTCCAGTCTTCTCTGCATTTCATACTGTTTGAAATCCATACCTTTACAACTTCTGTTCGAATGGAAAAGTGCTCCATCGATATGAAATTCTTTTGCCCTCTTCAACAAACGGTCAATTGCATAATCTACATTTCGCTGTACATAAATTGCATCATAGGCTTGTGCCATTCCTGCCAGATCATTTAATTCATACAGTAATGTCCATGATTCCGGATAGGTTGATGTAACAACATTAATTCCATTTTTCTTCAAAATCTTAAATGTCGGTGCCAGATACGGCCAACAGGCAATTCCGTCCCAGAGAATACGATACTTTTCTTCTACATCTTTGAATGGACCTTTTCCTTCTTTTGCTTTCTCTTCCAGCTCTTCATACCATTTTTTAAACAAGTCACGTCCGGCAACTGTTCCTCTTGCACATACGATGACCGCCATATAATTAAACATATCAAAGCCGGCAAACGGAGATGGTGTATTCATCGCAAGATCCGTTGCTTTCTTCCACCACATTGCAGTTTCATTCGAAATCTTCATTACTTCGCGGAAACGATCCCAATCCATTTTCTTTCCTGTAAATTCTTCCAGCTTTTCAATTGCATCCAGAAGCTGTGCCTTTACAAATGCAACATTGGAAGGGTCAACTTCAAAGTTGGAATTAAACGGACAGTCAATCATGATCAGCGGTATATTAAATTTCTTTGCCAGATTTTCATACCATTTAATAACCGTACAGCAGATATTACTGCAGCAAAACAGAAGATCCGGTGCTGGAATATTCTCTGCCTCCGAAAAGAGAATATCTGCATAACCAATATTTACCCGGGCATATGAACAGATATCATTGGAATATCCCTGACTCTCAGAATGTTCAATAAACTGAGGTGCATCTTTTCTTGCGCCAACTGCTGCCGCGTGGTTTTCCGGATATACTACGGTCAGTCCCATCGCTTCCATGATTTCCTGTGGAGCGATCGATGTTGACCATACAACCGGACGGCCTTCCGCTTTCGCTTTTCTGGCATTTTCGTAATGTGTTTTTGATATCTCTGCCAGCATCTGTTTTGATGTCATCTGTTCCATGGATTCATCCCCCCTCTACCTGCTATTTGTCTGTATAATCGTAAAATCCTTTGCCGGTTTTTCTTCCAAGTCTGCCTGCCTGAACCATTCTTCTTAATAATGGTGACGGACGATATCTTGGATCCCCGGTATCTGCATAAATCGTTTCCATAACAGCCAGCTCGATATCAATTCCGGCCATATCGATCAACTCACACGGTCCCATTGGCCAGTTCAATCCATAGCGGCAGCCTTTATCAATATCTTCCGGTGTGCCCACACCGCGTTCCACCAGATCAAAAGCCTCATTGATCATAGGATCAAGCAGTCTGTTTACAATAAATCCTGCGCTGTCGGCAGATACAATACATTCTTTTTTCAGCTGGGTTCCGATCGCTTTTACGGTTTCAATTGTTTCTTCTGAAGTGTTATAGCCTTTTACAATTTCCAGTAACTTCATTACCGGCACCGGATTAAAGAAATGCATTCCGATAAATCTTTCCGGTTTTGTAATTACCTGAGACAAATCCGTAATTGAGATAGAAGATGTATTTGTCGCAAGAATTGCATCTTCCGGAGCAGTCTCACATACTTTCTGAAAAATTGCTTTTTTTACATTGATATTTTCTGATGCCGCCTCAATTACAAGGTCTGATGTTGCCACGTCATCATACAACTCGCTGTAAGACAAACGCGCAATGATGTCTTCCTTGTCTGCTTCTGTAATTTTTCCCTTCTCTACATTTCTTGCAAGACGTTTTTCAATGGAATTCCGAGCCTTATCCAGCTGCTCTTTGCTGATATCATTTACCGTTACTGTAAATCCATTTTGTGCGGCAGTCTGTGCTATTCCGCTTCCCATTGCGCCTGATCCAATTATAAATACCTTTTTAATTTTTTTCATCGTTCTATTCTCCTCTTTGCTCTTTATACCTACTGCAGATTCTCAATCAGTGCTGAAACTCCAAGTCCACCACCACAGCAGGAAGAAAACATACCATATTTTGCTCCTCTTCTTGCAAGTTCTTTCATTGTAAAGATACAAACCCGTGCTCCGGAAGCTCCGTTCGGATGTCCAAATGCAATTGCTCCGCCATTTGGATTCCAGTTATCCATATCAATCTTCTCTCCGGACATTTCTTCCATCTGACGGATCACACTCAGATTCTGTGCTGCAAATGCTTCATTACACTCATATACATCAATATCAGATACCTTTAATCCATGTCTCTCTAAAAGTTTCATATTGGAATATGCAGGACCGATTCCCATATATTTCGGATCTACACCTACATCAATGCCACCAATCCATTTTGCAATCGGTTTATAGCCAAGTTCTTCTGCCTTTTCTGCACTCATCAGTAATACAAATGCTGCTCCATCATTCATTCCAGACGCATTTCCAGCAGTGGTAACTCCACCCTGGCGAACACTTCTTAATTTTGCCAGTCCTTCTGCATTTGTGTTTGGACGTAAATGTTCATCCTTGTCTACGATCACCGGAGCCTCTTTTTTGCTGTATTTCACTTCGATCGGAAGTATTTCATCTTCAAAATATCCTTTTTCTACTGCAGCCGCTGCACGCTGCTGACTTCTCAATGCAAATGCATCACATTCTTCTCTTGTCACATTCCATTTTTCAGCCATTCGATCGGAAATTTCAATCATGGACAGGTCATCTTCGTCTGTCGGTGCAAGTCTTACCGGTGCCGCTGCCGGAACAATTCCTTTATAAGGTGTTACCGTAGTAGGGAACTTTGCATATTTCTGACTGTGTGCCTCTGCGCCACCGCAAATTGCTGTATCAATTAATCCTGCCTGAATCTGTAATGCAGCATTGTTAATACAAGCAATGGAAGAGCCGCACTGCATTTCCATAAATGTTGCACTTGTCTCATAAGGAAGCCCTGCCATCAGGGATGCGTATCGTGCAAAGTTATGTGTATTCACATCACCAAAAGCGCTACCTGCAAATACCGCATCGACTTTTCCTTTTTCCAGGATTTTTGTTTTTTCACATAATCCCTTGATTGCCTTTGCTGCAAGTTCCGTTGGTGTAAATACGCGAAGCGCACCACCCATGCGTCCAAATGCGGTTCTTGTTCCATCCACAATTACTACTTCTCTCATTTTTGGTACCTCCATTTTTGTTCTGGTTTTATTTTGTTTATTTTGTTGAGATTATTATATGTCAGCCACATATTTTTCGTCCAATATTCATTTTGCACTCCTATTCATACCAAAAATGTCATGATTTTTTCGATATTTTTTTATGTTCGACCATTGAATCTTTGGTCTTTTTTTAGTACAATGTACACAAAAGAATACTAATTTCTATAAGATTGCCAGGTGAGAAAAATGGATTTGAAACAACTTCGTTATTTTAAAACAGCCGCGGAATTCCAACATATTACAAAAGCAGCGAATGCTCTTGATATCAACCAGCCGGTTCTGAGCCGGTCATTATCTATGCTTGAACAAGAACTTGGAGTAGAATTATTTGAACATGTAGGACGCGGAATTCGTCTGAATCAAAACGGAGCATATTTTTATAAACGCATCTGTGAAATTTTTACTACGCTGCACGATGCATGTGAAGATTTGAAAACACAGAATTTCGAAATAGAAGATACTCCCATACGACTTGCTTCCAATACGGGTCTGTATATTCCCGGACTGCTTGGATATTTGCGTAAGAAAATGCCATCTGCAAAAATTACCTACATTACCGCTAACCGCACAAAACTTCTGCAGCTTCTTCGTGATAAAGAGGTTGATTTTATTATCTGTTCTCCATTGATGGAACCAAAATATCAGATTCAGACAAAACTTTTATTAAACGAACATTGTCCGATAATTTTCCCAGAAGGTCACTGGCTTTCCAACGCTTCCAATATTGCTCTGCGAGATCTCGCACAAGAACCATTTATTGCAGTAGCTTCCGGATTTGGAATCCGTGATACTTCTGACCGTTTTTTTGAGCTTGCCGGAATTACACCAAATTACAGTATTGTGACTACAGACACACGTGGTGTCCGTGAATTAGTAAAAACCGGATGCGGCATTGCGTTTACTAGTTCAACAACCATTCAAATGGATCCTTACTTCACCAATAATCACATTTTTATAAAGGAGCCACCCTGTATCGGAACCGTAAGTTTAAGTTTCCTGACACCAACCTCGCATTCCATACATAATACAGAATTTATCACACACACCATGGATTACTTTAAAACTCTGGATTTTTTACACTCATCTGAAAGTATACTTACAGATACGATTGAGTAATTTTTCCTGCATTTCTACACAAAAGCGCCGTATACCGAGATATACGACGCTTCTGCTTTTAGGTTTTATTTTTAGAATAGGATATTAAAACGTTTTTTGCTTTTTTACATTCCCGGCTTGCACAAAATCTTCAGCATACCGGTGCGGTCCTTGCGATCCAGACCTTTTTCTACCAGTTCATCCAAACTGATAATATCTGTCACCATGTCCGGAAAAGAGATTTTCTTCTCATTCAACTGTTCCAGATACATTTTGATTTCTTCTTCTGTATATACAAAGGAGGAAATAATGTCAATCTCACGTGGGAGCATGGACATGAAGTTCAGCTCCGGAATCGGCTCTGCCACACAGCCAAGCAGAACAACCTGGCTGCCCGGTTTTGCGATGGTATTGATACAGTTTAACAGACTTTCTTTTGCCCCTGCACACTCTAATGTCACATCTGCTCCTGCTTCATTTCCCAGTGCCTTTCTGACATCACCATACAGATCATCTGTCTCCTGTGTAAATACACATTCGTCTGCACCATATTTTATCAGAATGTCACGTTTGTTGGATCTTCTTCCAATTGCAACTACTTTGCTGGCACCACCTGCTTTTGCAAGCTGTATCGCTGCCAGACCGATCGGTCCTGTTCCTGATACGGCAACGGTATCACCCATTTTAAAATTGGATCTTCTGAGGCCATGATAAGCCACACATACTATGTCAAATAATACGGCATCTTTGCTGTCTACACTGTCCGGAATCGGAATCAGAATCTTGTGTTTTGGATCCAGGACACGCATATATTCCTCATAACCGCCATCCGGTCCGCCGATTCCTGCAGTCTTTGGCAGACCATGTTCACAGATATTCGGTCTTCCGCTTCTGCAGGCCGGGCATCCGTCTTCACAATAGGATGGCGGTCCGCACAGCAGACGCTGTCCAACGCTAAATCCTGTCACATTTTCTCCAACTTCATAAACGGTACCGACATTTTCGTGTCCCATGACCATGACTGGTCTCTCGGATGCACCATGATATACTTCCACATCAGAACCACATACACCACAATAATCTATTTTTACAACGATCTCATCCGGACCTGCTTTTGGAATCTCACGTTCTTCCACCCGCACATCATGTGGTCCATAATATACTGCTGCTTTCATCTTATCTCCTCCTGCCATTAAGCTTTTTTATTTTGCTCTATTTTTTCATAGGTCATTCGACACTATCCATTAAGCTACTTTTCTTTTTTTGTAAATAATATTTACGATACAGATCAGGATTCCCGCAAATACGATCATACCGATCAGTCCAAAATATCCAAGTTTTAATTTTCCATTTGCAAGGAAAACTGCCATATACTGGCTTGCAAAAGATCCAATAATTGTCTCAAGTGATACGATCACACGGCTTGCTCCAAGATAATTCTGTCTTCCGAATACATATGCGATGATAGACGGTAACAGGTTCGGGAACGCACCTGTAATGGATGCGTATCCGAAGCATGCACATACAAGCGGTAAAATCGTTCCCGGGCCGGCAAATGCCATTCCTAAAAATCCGATGATGGATAATCCACACAGACAGATGGAAGCCTTGATCGTACCAAATTTATCATCAACTGCTCCGAGCAGATAACTGATTGGGATACCTGCAATTGCTCCAATGGACAATACCGGCAGATACATGCTGGCCGGAATCTCTTTTGCAACCATGGATGTTACGAAAAACGCAGTCAGACTGTTGTTTGCAAAATGGATAATTCCAAATGCGATAACGATCAGCCATGTGTATGGGCTTTTTAAAATATCAACCAGTGTCATGGTTGCTTCCTGCACAACCTCATTGGCTGGTGCATGATCTTCCCCATCCGGATATAACCCCACATCTGATGGTCTGTCTACATAAAATACTGCTACTAAAATTGCAAGTACAACAAGGAAACCTGCGTAAATAAAATAACTTCCTGTAAATTTCAGTTGAGATGCTGTTAAAAATGTAAAAATTGCCACAAAGCTTGCAGATGCGATCGGAGCACCCATTGTGATAAATCCAAGAGATTTTCCTCTTCCCTCTACAAACCATTCTGTACACATGTAGTTCGCACTCTGCTGTAAACATACTGCCAGTACACGGATCAGAAGAAATGCCACAATGAAAATTGTCATGCTCATCATTTTTACAGAAACACCCATAAGAGCAACACAGACTGCAATGATCAGAGAGTTGATGATCAGGAAGCGTTTTGTGCTTACTTTCATCAGCGCCGTATGACAGAAACACAGGTTTCCTGCTTTATGGCAACTGCCGAATCAAAAAGTGTTACGAAAGCATCTGAAATCATTTTTCGTTCTCCACAGGCGATCAGCAAACATATCACTCATCTGGAAGAAGAACTGGGATGCGAATTATTTGAACGAAGCTCAAAAGGTGTCGTTCTGACACCAATTGGCGAAGAATATTATAACTATTTCCGCACCAACCATAATCAGTTAAAGCATACGCTGAACACGATCCATTACATGTATGATGTCATGCGGCTGCAGTTTCACATCGGAATGTCCACCTGGCTGGATCCTTTTGGGAAACTGTATGACAGCATCACAGACTTTATGGATACGCATCCTGCCACTAATTTTGAATTACTGCGCGACTCCAACAACGCCCTTTTTTCTGCTATTGCAGAAGGCAAACTGGATATCGCTATCATGTGTAATTCACAGATCAGTGACCGGACAGACAATCACATTGAACTGTTTGCAAAAGAAGATCTGCGGCTGTTCATTTCCAGATATCTGTTGAATGATGCCCCGGACAGCGATTACATTTTATATGATGCATCCTACGGCGCATGGAGCCAGCAACAATGGGAATCTACTGCCACACGGCTTTCACAGAAGCATGTAGCTTTTGACACAAAGGCACTCTGCCACATGCCAAATCTGCAGTCTGCACTGATCAGTGTAGAAAATCATGGCGGCATGGTCGTCTGTGACTCAAATTTCGGCTATCTCACCGCAGATCACCCGGATCTGGAGAATATACCAATTTCCATGGAATCCTCCCTGGCCTGCGTCTGGAACAAGCGAAATGAAAATCCGCTGATCCGTGAATTTGTGGATTTTCTGAAGAGTTGTTACAACGATATATAAAACAGAAATAATTTGAAGCATTAACTACAAAAGCGCTGTATGGAAAACACAACCATACAACGCTTTTATCACTGTCATTTTTATTAATCTAATTCTCTTTTTCTTTATCGTCCTTCTATCAGAACTTGTTTTCCTTCAAAAGCAAATCCATAATGATGAATCTGATTCGTAGCGATCCCTGCTTCCAGAAGTTCTGTATCGTACTGCTTTTCTTCTATCTGTTGCAATGCAGCTTTTACCGTATCCTGCAAGGAATTTTCTTCTTCCGCATCAAATACTTTGAATTCCAGAATCATTGCGTCTTCTGAAATATTTCGCGGTATCAGCATCACATCATAACGCCCATAACCTCTTTCTCTGTTGGATTTCACCTGATATCTGTCCCGCAGTTCTACCAGAAGTCCAAGCACAAATCCATGGAAAAAACGTTCCGGCTGTGATTTTGATGATGGATGTGTTCCACTATCAAAATTACTGAACGTAGCCAGCGCAACCTCGTTCATATAAGCATTCATTTCCCGAACATTTCCATTCAACAATGCTTTTACAAACCGATTATATACGGAATTTGATACTTCAAACCACCCACGAAACATCATCATAAACATTCCCATGGTTTCCAGATTTGTAATCTGAAGATGATACCATTTTTCTCTCAGCAATCCCCGATATTCAACCTCTACCGCCTTCAGATAACCACTCGCCAGCAAAAGACTCCAGATGGCATTTTCATTTTGATCCAACTGTTCAAAAATAATCTGCTCATCAAAATGAACCACAATTTCTTTATTCTGAAGCAGCAATTCCATCTGCTCCTTTATTTCCGGCGACGCGGTCTGAATCAACCTGCTTACCAGACTGTTAGAACTTGTCGCCGCCCAGTAGGCATCAAATTTCTTTTTATCAAGAAAATTCGTAATAGACCATGGATTGTAAATATCCTTTCTTTTTCCAAATACAAATCCATCGTACCATTCCTTCACCTGATTTTTATATTCATTCAGTCCAAACGTGTCCAATGCAGCAAATACTTCCTGCTCTGTAAAACCAAAGCATGTTTCATACTCTTCCGATGTCGTGGTAACCACATTCAGATTGTTCAAATCAGAAAAAACAGATTCTTTGGACACTCTTGTAATTCCTGTCATAACTGCACGTTCCAGATATGGATTCGTCTTAAATGCAGAATTAAACATACTTCGGATAAAAGCTGTAAATTCTTTCCAGTAACCATATACATAAGCCTCCTGCATTGGCGTATCATATTCATCCAGCAAAAGAATTACTTTTTTCCCATAAAACTGGTATAGATAATGAGCCAGATCCTGCAGTGCACATTGTGCCGTCACATCATCCATCTGCGGAGATACTTCCGAAAACTGCCCTTTTTGCATTTCTGTCATACAATCTTCCTGCAACAAAAATATATATTGCTGATACAAATCCGCCAAAATCCTTTTTACTTTTTTCACAGCATCTGCATAATTTGTCTGCTTCACATCAGCAAAAGAAAGGTAAATCACAGGATACGTTCCCTGAATACTTTGATACTTTTCATCAGCCCAAATGGCAAGCCCCTCAAACAAATCCCCTCGGTTCGCATACTGATTTGAAAAAAAACATTTGAGCATATCCATATTTAATGTCTTACCAAACCGGCGCGGACGCGTAATAAGTGTAATGCTGTCTCCTGATTCCCACCACTCTCTGATAAATTCTGTCTTATCCACATAAAAGCGATTTTCTTTTCGAATATCCTCAAAGCCCTGATTTCCTATGCTTATCACTTTTGGCATCTCTGCTCACCTACCTTCTTGACTTGTCAGTTTTATCTTCTATATCATAACGAATTTTTCTGTTCCTAGCAAGTTCTTTCCATCGCAAAAACGCCGCACCTGAATCTGACATCATAAAATTTGACCACAAGCAATATATTGACATTTTTATTAATCATATTCTTTCTTTTCGTTCCACAACAGATATGATACACTTAACTTAGCATTAATTTTAGTTTTTTAATAAAAGGATTTGAATATGAACAATAAACAAAAATATATCTCACCGCTCTTTCGCGGAATTACAGAAATGGAACTGGAGCAGATGAACAAAGCAGGATACCTGCGCCAGAAAGAATATGACAAAAACGAAATAATCTATCATATGGATACCACTGTTGATGAAATTGGTATTTTATTAAGCGGAAGTGTAAATATTATCAACACTGATTTCTTAGGGAATTCCACAATTTTAAGCAACATCTCTACCGGCGGTGTCTTTGCGGAGACATATGCTCTCGTACAGGAACCACTGCTTGTAGAAGTCGTAACTGCAGAACATAGTCAGATTCTATTTCTGAATATTCGCCGTATTATGGAAGATTCATCCTGTAATCAATCTGACTGGTACCGTAAGCTGATTGATAATCTCCTGCAGATTTCCATGCGAAAAAATCTGACACTTTCTACACGGATTTTCTGTACTACACCGAAAAATATCCGTGGCCGTCTGCTGACTTACTTAACAGCAGAATATCGTAAGCAAGGAACTTCTACTTTTGAAATTCCGTTTAATCGTCAACAGCTTGCGGATTATCTGAATGTTGATCGGAGCGCTTTGTCTAAAGAACTTGGAAAAATGAAAGAAGAAGGGCTACTTGATTTTCATAAAAATGTATTTCGACTGTCACAGCAGATTTAATGGTAAATTTTATTTCTTCTTAACTACCATTTTTTCAGGTCCAACCTATCACTGACAAGATTTGATTATTTCAGGTAACAAAAAAGTGCTGTATTGGCAATTATGTCAACACAGCACTTTTTATTTATATGATATATACCTTCAAAACTTCATACAGAACCGAGTCATTTCAACCTTTTGGTCAAGCCCTCAAACGATTAGTAACAGTCAGCTCCATGCGTTACCGCACTTCCACCTCTGCCCTATCTACCTCGTACTCTTCAAGGGTTTTTACTTCTTTAAAAGAATGGGATATCTCATCTTGGGGGGGACTTCACGCTTAGATGCCTTCAGCGTTTATTCCTTCCGGACTTGGCTACCCGGCGATGCCATTGGCATGACAGCCGGTACACCAGTGGTCCGTCCAGCCCGGTCCTCTCGTACTAAGGCCAGCTCCCCTCAGATATCCTACGCCCGCGCCGGATAGGGACCGAACTGTCTCACGACGTTCTGAACCCAGCTCGCGTACCGCTTTAATGGGCGAACAGCCCAACCCTTGGGACCTGCTACAGCCCCAGGATGCGATGAGCCGACATCGAGGTGCCAAACCACTCCGTCGATGTGAACTCTTGGGAGTGATAAGCCTGTTATCCCCAGGGTAGCTTTTATCCGTTGAGCGATGGCAATCCCACTTTATACCACCGGATCACTAAGTCCTACTTTCGTACCTGCTCCACCCGTCGGTGTCGC
>CAVEOS010000047.1:0-21753 GCA_963617435.1 Lachnospiraceae bacterium | reverse complement strand
CCCTAATTTAGTGTCTGCCTTTTTCTCCTCACTCATATTTGATACAATTTCATTGTATACATCAGATGCCAAATTATCCATACATGTTTTTGCATACATAGTTTTTTGAGCTGCATTTGATAATTTTAATGCCAGATTATAGCGACGGTTTGCATATTTACTTTCGTCCGAGCGATACTCATGATATTTTCCAGAAGCATCGTCTTTGATCTCCAGATATGCATCCGCAGTGTCCTGCACATTTTTCCATAATTCCATTTCTTTCGCATCATCACGCTGTGATTTTTCCATATAATCTGTTAATGCTTTGACCGCCGACTTCATATTCTGAAATTTAGCATGTGATTCATTTCTGTGTTTCTTTTTGTCATAACGAGTGGAATCAAGCTGGTTTACATAATTCTGCAGCACAGTATATGGAGTTTTCACCCATGTGCCCAATTCTTTTAACCCTGCATCGACTTCTGCTTTGTGCTTCTGTTTCTCCCGATTCGCATCTAGTTCTTCATCTGCTTTTGAATGGGCTCTCATAATATCTGTTTCAATTATTTCCTTCGCAGCAATAAAGTCTTTATCTTTATCAAGATTCGCCACTTCGTTTGACTTTTCATTCAGGAAATCAATGATCCTATTCCCTCTCGTCGCACACTTACCAAGCTCACGAATATATGCATTTTCTTTTTGTGTTTCTTTATAAACAATGAAGTTTGTCTTAGATCCTATATTTTTCTCCAGATATTTTCCCTGCTTTTTCTTTTTTTTCAGAGAAGCTTTTTCTTCTTCTGATAATCCCTGTTTTTTCAGTTCATTTGAAGCTTCGGAAATTATTTTTTTTGTATCAGCACTTATTCTCATAATCACATCCGAAACACAGCTAAATGATTTCGATGAATTATCTTTTGCAACAAGATACTGAAAATCCTTATATCGCTTTATAGTTTCTTCATCGTTAGCAGACAAATCACCTGTTACATTTTTCGCAAGTACCTGTTCTCCTTCACGGATCAGCTTTGCATACTGTCTCATACCTTCATAATATTCTCTGTCCGCTTCATTAATCTTCACTTTTTCTTTCAGATTCGGATTTTCATCCAGAAGATCCAGTGCTTTTTCAAATATATTGCAATAAATATAAGCCATATACCCACTACTGGCCTTCTCAATTCTAAGCATATCAAACAAACTTCTCATATTTTGTAATCCTTGCCCGATAAATTCTGCTATCTTCTCAGGATTATTCTCTTTGACCAGATTTTTGGTATTTTCAAATGCTAATTCTATGGTCTTGCAATCGCCTCCGCCAATATGACGAGTTTCCATGGTGATTCCATCCAATATAAAACCCACCCGATCCAGTTTATACATTTCATCTGCAATCCGTATTGTTTCCATGTAACTCTCCGGATAGTTTGCAAGATCATCCACCTTCTTATAGGATTCTGAAAGCACCTCAGACTTTGTCAGTCCCAGAATTGTAAGGAGAGTTGTATCTTTTGATCGCAGAATGCTACCCAGAGGCATGCTGTATGCTTTTGGATGATAGTCATCTGCCACATTTCCATCATCGGTTGAAAAAGCTCCCGGAACCCGGAATCCAGTTTTAAGATCATACGGATTGATCTGATTGTTAAAAAATCTATTCAGTTTTCTTTCCAAATTTTCATAATATTCTTCGGCGGTAAATTCCACTCCTCTGAAATCTCTCATTTTCTCTCTTTCCTTTCTGCATCCACTCTGCAGATACGCTGTGATTCTGACTGTTAATGTGTCCTTATACCGTACCAGATCACACACGCAACTACCTCATCCTGTATTCGATTCACTTAATTTTTTCATATATCCTCCGGAGACACTCTTTTGTTCCCTCCGACAAATTCATTATACCATCCATGTGAGACAAAAGTGAGACAAATATCGCATTTTTGGGCCTATGTTTTGATTTTTTTCAAAAAGAATCTTGATTTACATCCTTGAGGGACATTTTTTGATTCATAGGGCGAACTTTTCTATGATTCAAAAAAGGACCCCCATGACGGGATTCCTCTTTTGAATCATCTGTTTATTTTTCTTCTTTCTTCGGTGAATGATGCATATCACGAATCGGAATATTCGCATACAGCGCCGGAACGGTACCGTTTCCAGTGTCGGATTCGGTCTGTGTGATCTGGATATCTAATCCTTCCGCATCAATTTCCATATACTTGGAAATGACTTTGATGATATCATTTTTGATCAGTTCCATCACATCCGGAGAACAATTAGCACGATCTGATACAAGTAACAACTTCAGGCGGTCTTTGGCTACATCCCCGGAACTTTTTCTCTTAAAAAGATCCATAAATCCCATAGTAAAAGCCCTCCTAGTTTTTCTTGAACAAGTTTTTCAGTTTGTCAAGTACCGTCTGCTTCTCTTCCAGATTTAAAAACTCTACTGTCTCACCAAGAATTCGTCTGCAGATATTTGCATAAGCCTGTCCAGCCAGACAATCACTTCCTACCAGCGGCTCACCCTGGTTTGTAGAAATAACAATATGCTCATCATCCGGAACTGCACCAAGCAGCGGGATTGCAAGGATATCACATACATCTTCTACAGACATCATGTCGCCGCGTCTAACCATATCCATACGCAGACGGTTTACGATCAGCTCTGTCTTCTGAAGTTCATTTGCCTCAAGAAGTCCGATGATACGGTCAGCATCACGGATTGCGGATACTTCCGGCGTCGTTACAACGATCGCTCTGTCAGCACCTGCAATAGCATTTTTAAATCCCTGCTCAATACCAGCTGGGCAGTCAAGAAGGATATAGTCAAACTCATCACGCAGCTCGTCAGTCAGTTTCTTCATCTGCTCCGGTGTAACGGATGTCTTGTCTCTCGTCTGTGCAGACGGAAGCAGATATAATTCCGGATATTTTTTATCTTTGATCAGCGCCTGTTTGATCTTGCAGTTTCCTTCTACAACATCTACCAGGTTGTATACGATACGGTTCTCAAGTCCCATAACCACATCCAGGTTACGAAGTCCGATATCGGTATCGATCAGTACGACTTTTTTGTTCAGCTGGGCAAGTCCTGTACCCACATTTGCGGTAGTGGTTGTCTTACCAACACCACCTTTTCCTGATGTAATAACAATTACTTCACTCATTGCATCCAGTCCTCCATCATTTTACTTGTTCAAGAATGCCTTCTTTCAGTTTCGCCATTTACTCAATATACAGGCGGTCTCATTTTTTATTTGGTATAATCCATCAAACTTCCACGGGTGATCGGCTCTATGTAAATATTTCCGCCTTTCGCTACAGCGATCTGAGCTTCCGCCGACACCGGATTTTTTTCTTTGCGGCGCAGTCTGCGCGGTTTCATCTTTTTATTATCCGGACTCTTGGCCAGAATGTCACCGATCTGAATCTGGATCGGATCCATTTCAAGTGCCACGATAAAACAGTTGCTGTCTCCGGCTGCTCCCGCATAGGCATTGCCTTTCAGAGCGCCAAGCACTACGATATTGCCCTGTGAGATAATTTTTGCTCCCGGGTTGACATCACCGACGATCACGACACTGGATACACTCTCCAGCACCTGGCCGGAACGGAGTGTTCCACGATAAAACTCGCCTTCTCTGCCAGCCACGGAATCATAGTAAGCATCGATCTGCTGCTTTACCATGTCCGCATGGGACTCATCATTATCCACAATACAAATGATCGATATACTTGTATTCTCTGTAATGGTCTCTATAATCTGGTACTCTTCTTCCTGTGTCAGTGCACGTCCCTCAAATGAAATTGCCATTTTTGCATCTTTGAAAAACTTCTCAGACTCCAGAAATTTCTCTTTGATGGCAGTCAGCAGTTCCTGAAACGGCATGTTTTTGTCCAGGATCAGATTAATTCCATATTTGTTACTTTTTATGACTACTGCTTGTGACATGTATTTCCTCCAAATTTATAGAAGTGGCTCTTTGATTCGCCATTATTTAATTATACCGAATCTGGGTAAATATGCAATGGTTTTCGTCGAAAAGCACTGATAAATTCTGTAATTTCAGGGTATTCTAGCCAGAGAGAATCTTTCGTATTCCCTGATTATGTGAAATAAGAGTCTCGGCGTGATCGCTGTGGAGTTCTGGATTTTGAAAAAACGTAAGATTATATAAAACGTTCTATAGCATTATAAGTTATTGATGATCAGTACGATTCCGGAAAGAATCAGCAGAACAATCACAATCTTTTTAATAATCTTTTCATTCAGAACCGAACTGCTCTTCATTCCAAGAAATACTGCTACAAGCATAAATGGAATCAGGATCACAACCTGCTTAAGCACGGAAAGCGTCAGGATTCCAGTCGCCGCATACAAAATAATACGAATCGTATTTTCCACCACAAATACCACACAGATATTTGCCTTGAATTCATGACTGTTTTCTGCCACACGGCTCACATAAGCTGCCAGCAACGCGCCTACGCCATACAGACCACAGAGCAGACCGGAAATAATTCCGATCAGTACCAATACAGATTTGGAACCGCCGAACTTTTTATTGCTGCTTTTGCTGCTTTTCATTTCTCGAAACAGCATTTCCACACCAATGACGATAACCGCAATGCCAAAAATCACTTTCAATATTCCTGCATCTGTATGTTTCAGCAGAAAGATTCCCGGAATACTGCCCGCCACAACCAAAGCGGTCAGTGGAAGCCAGATTTTCCAGTTTAGGGATTTCCGTTCTTTCCAGACTAAAATAATATTGCTTGGATAACCGAGTACGACTTCCAGCGGTGAAATGTTGATGTTGTTTGCCGTGTAGCTTAAAATCCCATTAAAAATCAGGGTGTTCGCAAAGCCACACAGCCCCTTGATAAAAAATGCAATCAGCGTTGCAATGATAAACCAGATCATAAATTGTCTTCTCCTTATTTACGTGTACGATTCTGTAATCTTCTTTGCTCTATCCGGATTTTGGGCAAACTATTACAGAATCTTATTTTTATTGTGTATTACGAAAGATCAGCTGATTTTTGTAAATTCACAGTATCACTTATGATCGAATTTATCCAGTTTTTTATTAAAAAAACACGCAAATGTGACGATGTAAGTCATTTTTGCATGTTTTTCTTTTTTCACTTTATCTAAATATCCAATTTCACAATTCTATGCATCAGGAACTAATTCAGATAAACAACATTTATTTTCTAATTTTAGTCCAGAATATTTCCATCGATGGAGATGGTCACTACCTGCCATGGAATAAATTTACCACTTGCCTGTAATGCTTTCTTTGCTGCGAACTCCAGACCACCACAGCACGGAACTTCCATACGTACAATCGTAACGCTCTGAATATCATTATTGGAAATGATGGTTGTCAGCTTCTCGCTGTAATCAATATCATCCAATTTCGGACAGCCGATCAGTGTTACTTTGCCTTTCATGAAATCTTCATGCATGCGGGCATAGGCATAAGCGGTACAATCCGCTGCGATCAATAATTTCGCACCATTGAAATACGGTGCATTCGGAGCAACCAGTTTGATCTGACACGGCCACTGTCCCAGACGGGAAACACTCTGCTGCGGTGCTGCCGGTGCGCTCTCCTCTGTTTCTTCCAGACGCTGGTTCAGCATACGCATCCGTGTGCCCGGGCATCCACCTGCCATCGGTGCGTGTGCCGGTGCAGGAGTTCCTGCTGCTTTTGCGTTCTCTGCATCTTTTTTCGCTTTATTTGCCAGAACGGCTGCCTCATCGTAAGCTGCTGCTTCACGCTCCACGAATGTGATCGCGTTAGTCGGACAGGCTGGCAGACAATCGCCAAGACCATCACAGTAATCGTCACGAAGCAGTTTTGCTTTTCCGTTTACCATGCCGATGGCACTTTCGTGGCAGGCATTTGCACATGCGCCACAGCCGTTACATTTTTCTTCGTCAATATGAATAATTCTTCTTACCATAAGTTTGTTCCTCGCTTTTTTGTTTGTATTTTTTCGTTTTTCAATTTTAAAAACATATCTTTTGTACCTTATTGTTGTTCTCTTTCGTAAGATGTACTTAGCATACATTGTTTTTACGGAAAATTCCGTGGTTATGACCACGTTTTGTGGGATAATTTAAATTTTTATATTATAAAGGAACTGAATGAGACAACCGATTGCAAACACGGGCAATTTTCTATCTACGCTGCGCCGCTTATCTCCGCCTCCTCCCGCGAACTCGCCACAGCAAAATCAGCTGTTGGCTCAAACACACTCCCGGAGGCGGGCTATGCTCGCTCCGATGCCGAAAATTCCCCTACCGTTTCGCACTCGGTTGTCTCATTTCAGTTCCCATTTACTGTAAGAATACCGACCACTTTTTTCTGCTCACCTATTCAAAAATTCTCTTACTTAAAAAGCGTGCCACCCCATCGTTTTCACAGTGTCCACAGACGGTATCTGCACTCGATTTACAACTATCCGTCGCATTCTCCATGGCCACGCCAAGACCTGCAAACTCCAGCATTTCCGCATCATTGTCCCCATCACCAAATGCAACGGTTTCTTCTGGCGTAATGCCAAGCAGATTCAGCACATACGCAAGACCGGTTGCTTTCCCGGAATTTTTATGTGAGATCTCCAAGCGGTAAGATACCGCCGATGTCGTGTATACCGCTTTCGTAACGAGCAGAATCTGCTCTTCGATTTTTTTATAAAGCACTGGATCAGCTGCCACAATATCTAAACTGTCCAGCTCATCTTCATGCTCTGACATAAACGCAATGATATCATCCACCGGCTTCCGGGTATTCTGCACATACGCCACATTTCCCAACGGCACGCCAAAAGCATTCGGATTTTCCACATACTCTCTGCCACCATAAGCAACGCCATCCACAAAGGCTTCATATGTAATCTGTCCTTTCTGGAAATACGGCGCAAACGCATCCAAAATGCTGTGTAAATCCGCTGATTCAATGGCCACTCCGTGAATCCGCTCTCCTGTTTTCTTATTGTAGATTGCCGCGCCATTGGAAGTCACTGCGTATGAAATACCCTCGATCTCACAGATACTCTCCGGAAATGTTGCAAATGCACGGCCGCTCACCGGTACAATTTCTATCCCCTCTGCAATGGTCCGCTCGATTGCTGTCCGTGTAGCATCTGACATTGTCCCATCGGAATTGATCACCGTGTGATCCAGGTCAAAGGCAATGCATTTTATATTTTTTCCTGCTAAGTTCATTGTATTTTCTCACTTTTCACATATTGTTTTCTGGTTTTATTTTTTTCGAATCAGGCAACGTTTTTTATAAAAGGAAATCCCATAACACAAAATCTGATCATAATCATCTTCGTATTCCACAGCATACATCCGCTCATCGATCTGCTGCAATGCCGTATCACAGTCATGCTCCATCTCATCCATTTTGTGAGAATATTTTACTTCAAAAACTGCAACTCTGGCTTCCGTAGGATCACTGACCACCACGTCACTTCGTCCTTCGCCATGTTCCCGGTTGGATTCCACCATATAACCTGCGCTAGCAAAAATTCCCGCCAGAAATGCATGATAAAAATCTTCTTTATAGTCATGATAACTGATAGTCTTTCGCAAAAGCCGGTTCATCTCCTGCGTGATTGTTTCCCCGTCTCCGTTCCATACTGCCGCAAATAATTTTTGCCGATCCCACACTCTGGCACTTTCCTGAAACCATTTTACAATCGTAGTCTCAAATATTTCACGAATCTCTGCATTTGGAATGATGAGTGCTTCCGCCCCGTTCGGAATTTTCTGATCCAGTTCCGTCTCCCGAATTCTGGTCAGATATCCGGTCAGATACAAAATGCTCCACAGATTATCCTCTGACGAATGCAGGTAATCATACGTCAGGTTTTCATCAATCTGCTGCACAATGTAACCACCTGACAGCAAAATCTCCAGCTTTTTCGTAATCGCACTACCCGCGTAATCGATAAAAGATCGAATGATCGCATTATCGCTGGTATTTTTCCAATACCCCACTGGCTTTACATTTGGATTATACTGCCAGTCCCGCAGATAGTTCATGACATCCCATGGACAATAGACATCAAACTCACCAAAATGATATCCATCGTACCACATTTTTACCAGTTCCGCCTGTTTTTCAGCACCGGCATCCTGTAAAATACGATCCACTTCTTTCTGTGTAAATCCAAAATATTCATTTAACCGGGAATCTGTGATCGTATCAGAAACAAAGTTGTTGGTTCCCGTAAATATACTTTCTTTGGCAATTTTCAGACAGCCGGTAATAACCGCAAAACGCAGGGCCGGATTGTCTTTCAAAGGCTGCATGATACCTTTCATCATATCCAGCATTTCTGTATAGTAGCCATTGCTGTTTGCCTTCGCCACCGGTACATCATATTCATCCATCAAGAGAATGACCTGTTGACCGTAGTATGTCTGCATAACATTTGTCAGTAGACCGAAGCTGTTCTTTGTCTCTGCTTCAGATCCTTTTCTTTCTACCAGGCGGCGTATGATCTGTTTATCAAACTCTGCTATTTTTTCACTTTCCAGCAAATACAAATGCTTTTTATAAACATCAGATACTACCTGTTTCAGCATCTCATACGCGCTTGCAAAATCCAGCCCATCCACCTGCTTGAATGAAACAAATATTACCGGCCAACGATTCATCCACTCACGGCAAAGTGCATCCTGTCCGGCTATTTCAAGCCCTGCAAATATACATTTACTATCCTTTTGAATATTGAAAAAATTATCCAGCATACTCATCGTAAGTGTTTTACCAAAACGCCTTGGGCGGGTGATCAAAGTCACCTTTGTACCTGTGGTCTTCAGTAATTCACAGATCAAGCCTGTTTTATCTACACAATAATATCCATTCTGCCGTATTTCCGCAAAATCAGAAACACCAACAGGTATATTCAGTCCTTTCATTCGATTCCCCTGCTTTCCCAAAAACTAATATTCACGATTCGTTCATACTCTTATCTAGCAGTATACCCCATTTGGAAAATCTGCGTCAATATCCTGTCATTTACAAGCACAAATTAACCTGTCTATTTCACTAAAAATCTACACAAAAATTTGTAACACTATTTTTCTAAATCCTATTGACACTTTCCCTTTAATATCATATATTGATATCAATAAATGATATCGTTTATTGATATTGCTATAGCACCTAAAAATCTGCTGCTTTTTTCAACAGTTGACTGACAAGATGATGGGAGACAAAAAAATGGCAAAAAAAGCGCTTGAAACTTTAACAGAATCCATGTTTTACGTCCTGATGGCTTTTTCACAGGGTGAAAAATGTGGTGTGGAAATCACAGATTTCATCCGGGAACTGACCAAAGACAGGGTTCACCTCGGGCCGGCAACCCTGTATACGATTCTCGGAAAATTTGAACAGGAAAAACTGATTCACGAAACGGCGGTGGAAGGCCGCAAACGAACTTACGCGCTAACGGAAAAGGGCTTACAGATTTATCAGGCAGAAGTATTACGTCTGACACAGTGTCTGGCAGACGCAAATAGTCTGATGAAATAATTCAAAGCAAAGAACCATCAAACTGACAAGCAATATAAATCGACTATTCTTTTTAGAATTGCTTTGGCATGCTTGAGAGAGGGGGAAACTATAATGAGTGAGGAGACTACAAAAAAAGTATGGAAATATTGTCCATTTTCCTGGTATGATACAGAATACCTGGCACACTGGCTGGAAGAACAGGCTTCCAGGGGACTGATTTTAAGCAGCAATGGCTTTTTCGGTCCATTTATATCGCTAAAAAAGAAACAGCCGACACGCATGCGGTATCAGAGCATTTGCGCCCTGCCAAAAACAGATGATGTCAGCGGTATGGTGAGCATGATCGAAGATATGGGGTGGCATCAGGTGTGCAACGCTCGCGTCACGGACATTTATGCCACAGAGGATATGAATGCGCCGGATCTGCACTCGGAAGCAGATACTGAGATCATGGATATCAAACGGATGCACCGCTTGATATTTTGGTATTACTTAATAGAGATCCTTGTTTTTTCTTTCATTCCGCTTTTGGAGTGTTTCGACTACTTCCGCGGATATCGGGCAAACCTGATTTCGTCTGTTGTTAAGGGACTTGTATTTTTCGCTTGGTTTACCTTTCGATATATCTGCAGACGTACAAGTTTCTCCAGACAAATACAGCATCTGCGAAACAATATTACATTTTCTGAGCAGGAATATAACCGATACAAAAAAGCAAAAAACTGGCAGCGTATCATTTTTATCATTATACTTGTCGTTGAATTCCTTATTCCAATTATATTTCATTGGCTTTGATACGTATAAAAGGAAGCAGACTAGCACTTTGATATATTTGCTAATATGCTTCCTTTTCTTAATCGCCATTCCAGCTTATTTTATCTGTTTCATTTACACATCATTTGATATCTCTGAATATGTTTCAGGAATTGACCCTTTGGGGTCTATGGCAATTTCGGCTATGACAAGATCTTCCGTCCCTTCGCCGGTACCGCCCCTGCTGCCACAGCCGTCACCAGAAAAATCAGTCCCGTTGCCCAGTAACATGGACCATAAGCAAAACTTCTGCCGGAAATCGTAATAATTCCACCTACTAAGCATCCTGATATAAAAATCGCAATGCCGCTGTTCCACAGACAATAAGCCATGGTCAAAATCGGCCGTTTCCATTTCCGCAAACCACCATACAACACCACTCCGCCAAGCAATGGAAATAGAAATGAAATCCGCATCAGTGTGGAATATTCTCCATAGCTGAAATGTTCATAAATGATCGTTCCAATAATACAGAAAGCCGTTACACCTGCATAGATCATCTGCATTTTTTTCCATTTATTCATATCCGATGTATACAATGTCACTTACCTCTCTTTCTGAAAAACTGTGTCCGTTTGTGGTTGGATTGTTTACGACTTCACCATTAAAATACATCGTAGACGATCCACCACCGTCTAAATTATAAGCTGTTTCACATCCGTACTGCTGCATGATCTGCGCCAGTTCATACAGGGAAAGTCCTTCGCTCTCACTGCTTCTTCCATCCGCAACTACCAGAATATAGTGACAGTCATCAATAATTCCGATGGCAGTTCGCGGGTTGCTTGCCATGGCTTTTCCCACTTCCGTATTCTGACTGACCGCCACTTCTCCGTTTTTCACCAGCGTCGGACCAAAGGCAAAAAGCTGTGTCACACCGTCTTCCACCAGTTCTTCCGCACTTACTTCTGTCTCATTGATAATGCCAAAACTGCCGTCCTCGTAAATGACCAGATCGTCGTATTCGCTGTCGCTGCGCTGACTGCTGCGGTAAACGGTTCCGTTTTTGATCACATAACCAGATTTGTTTGCTCCATAATAATCACCGTTGATTGCCAGAATCGCATTGTGATCCTCTGCCTGTTCCGATGTCGTTTCCGTCACATTTGTACCAAACATATTCTGCGCCAGTGCAGTTTTCAGATATTCTGCGGAAGACAATTCCACGTCTGCCACATAATAGGTCGTGTCGTATGCTTCATAAGTGTTGATGGAAATGCTGATGTTGTCATCCTCATAAGAGGTATCTGTCTGCGTTATTTTTCCAGTCTCCGTGCTAGTAGATCCACTTGAACTTCCGCTTGTTGGTGAACTGCTGTCTGTTGACGCTTCATCGCTGTTGGAACTGTGTCCATGTTTTTTGCTGCCTGATGCATTACTACTGGAATCACCGCCAGATGAATTACTGTTACCATCTGTTGAATCTGTTGCATCTGACGAGCTGGTATTTGTGCTGCTACTGCTGTCTGTCACCGCCGCCATGGCATGGGAAATCACAAAAGTATCAAGTAATGCATAGGTGTTGCATCCCATCAGCACCACGCCAAATATCACCGCATATATCACTGATTTTTTCCAAAATTTCATCTGTCACACCTCGCAAGTCTTCTCTCAAACAAACCTTAAATTTCTACGAAATTCTGTTTTCACAATCACCAAATACATCTTCCTTCATCGAGTTATTAATCATTCTGCTTTTCATCTGGAAAAATAAAGTGCTTCTGCACCGCCCAACTGATCAGAAACAGGCAGAAATCTACGAACAGTTTCAGGATGTATACATTAAAATGTGTCAGCGTATAAATACCGAAAATGAGAGTCGTACTCAGCAGATAAATACAAACCGCCAGAATCAGATACTGTACACCACTTCGCAGCACATTTCCTTTTTTCTGAAATACCACCCGCCGGTTCATCTCAAAGTTAAATACACCGCTGATGCCCCTTGCAATGGTATTTGCAACGATCAGCCGAATCGCCTCCGCCAATGGTAGAAATGCCGCACATGCACTGTAAATACTATAATCAATGCAGAAAGATAAAAAAGAGACACCGCCAAACTTAAATAATGAAATCAATTTTTCCCGCAGACTGTATTTCAGCAGGTTCTTATAAATACGCCAGCCATCCTTCAGCGGGCAAAAATGCGAAGATTCATTTTTATTCAGATAGATTGTCTGAATGTCCAGTTCCTCCACCGGATATGTCCGCACCCATTCATAAAGCATGTTCATCTCATATTCGTAACGGTCACCGGAAATATTTTGTAAAAATGATACATATTCCGTTGCAAATCCTCGCAGGCCCGTCTGGGTATCCTGAATTTCATGTCCGCTGCACCATGCAAAAATCTTTTGCGTCAGGCGGTTTCCCACACGACTCTTCCATGGAATGTTTCCCTTGAAGGTTCGTTTTCCAAGGACCATTTTTTTGGGATGCTCTTCCACATAATATCCAACCCGTAAAATGTCCTCCGGTGTATGCTGACCATCAGCATCCGCCGTTACAACTACGCCTCTGGTGCGCTGTGCCCGGATGTAGGAAAATGCTGTTTTTAACGCGGCTCCCTTGCCCTGGTTCACCAGATGCGGTAAAACAAGGGCATCTCCGCCAAGTGCTTCAAACACCGGTTTGCAAGATGCATCACTTCCGTCATCCACAACTACGATTTCCAGATGGTTGCGGCTTTCACGGTGTAATGCGCGCACCAGAGTCACCAATCGCTCATCCGGCTGATACGCCGGAATCACGATATAACGGTGTATTTTAAGTGTTGCTCTGGTCGGTTCCTGACTGGCTGTTATCGGTGTTGTTTTGTCCCGGACCACCCTGACCTGGCTGTCCACCCGGGCCTCCGTTTCCACCTGGGCCACCCTGGCCCGGATCATTTCCATCCCCCGGCTGTCCCGACGGGGCATTACTATCTGATTGTCCGTTCTGGTCTGGCATCTGTCCATTTTGCATTCCTCCCGGCTGTCCGCCCTGACTCTGTCCGTTACTGTATACCAGGCTCGACAAGGTTACTTCTGTCGCTGTCTCACCGGTATTTAATGTGTAAGTTGCTCCTTCTTCCAGTTCTGCACAGCTGATAACCACGGAATTGTACTCTCTGGAAGGCGTAAAACTGATCAATTCATTTCCATCTGCATCTGTCAGTGTGATCTCGCCACTCTGGGTCTCATCCAGATTGATCAGCATGGATCCCTGACTGGAATCATCCCCGAAATTCTGTGCCATGCCGCTCATTCCTGCCGCCACAACGTTTCCTCCGGTAATCGTTGCTGTTCCATCGTAATCCAAGGCACCGTCGCCGTCACTGGCTGGTCCTGTGACAAAAATCGTACCGCCGCTGATATTCAGATCACCGTTACTGTCGATGCCGTCACCACTTGCATCAATGGTGATCTGTCCACCGGAAATATTGATATAGGCATTTTCATCTGCGGAAAACGGATCTCCGCCGCCCGGTCCATTATCGTTGCTGCTGTCGTTTCCACCGGCTGCGTTCAAGCCGTCATCGCTGGCTGTAATATCGATCACACCGCCTGAAATCGTAACGGTCTGTCCTTCCAGTCCTTCGTAGCACTGACTGATGGTGATGGTTCCATCGGAAACCGCCGTTGCATTGTCTGCATGAACACCGTCATCTCCGGTGCATAATTCAAGTGTTCCTGCATTGATGTACACATCTCCGTTGGAGTGAATACTGTCGTCAGCAGAATCAATGCTGTAAGTTCCACCATTGATCTGAAGTGCAGAAGCTGCTTTAATACCCTTGGTACTTGTATCAGAATCAGACTCCGTCATTCCACCATTATCTTGCATGTTGCCAGGTCCCATATCGCCCATCGGATTTTTGCTCTGTGCATTGGCACTTCCGCCACCGGCTGTAATCTCATAAGTACCATCATCCAACTGAACCACATAAGAAGCTGAGATTCCATCACCCTCGGCATTCAATGTAAAGGTTCCGTTTGCCACATATACAAAACCTTTTGTTTCATCATCCTCATTTTCGCTGTGGATCGCATCTCCACCGGAAGTAATGTCAAAAGTTCCGTCTGCAATGCGGACACTGTCCTTGCCGGAAAGTCCCTGTTTTTCTGCAGTAATATGGTACGTTCCGCCAGTCACCACCAGATCATCCTTGCATACAATACCGTGTGCTGCGGATGTCACATTCAAAGTACCCGTTCCGTTGATGGTCAGATCGTCTTTTGCAAAAATCGCGCCATCGATATTGCTGTCATCTTCTGTAGTAGTTCCATTGAAAACAATTGTATTTTCACTGCCTTCTGCCAGCGTCAGAAATACTTTGTCCGCCTGTCTGACATACACTGCTGCACCGCTCTCGTTGGTGATTGAAACATTATCAAACACAAGCTGCACTTTTTCGGAATCTGCCACATCTACCACAATACTTCCATTGCTTAAACTACCGCTGATCAGATAAGTTCCTTCGCTTGTGATCGTCACCGTCTGCCCGTCGATGGTCACTGCATCACTGTCGCAGCTGCTGTTTTCATCATCCAGCGTGATTGCTGTGCACTCGGATTCATCATAAGACACATCCAGATCCCGTTTCGTAAACATATCACTTGTGTCCAATAAGCTTACTATTCCCTGCGTACTATCCGCAGAATCTCCACTTTCCGCTTCTGCGCTGGACTGTGTATTTGATGTATTGGTACCGCAGCCGGTCATAATGCCGGAAAATGCCATCGTACCGATCAGCATTGCGATCATAATTCGTCGTTTTTTCATATTTTCCTCCCGCGCTTACGCGCTCACTCTATTTTCTGATTCCTTATTCACTTCATTTATCAGATTATATTTCTATAGTAACTGATTACCGATTTCCTGATTGGTCATCATGATCTCCAGATTTCCATTGCGGCAGCGCAGTTCGTCAATAAACTCTTTTTCCTTTGCAGGATCTTTTAATTTCACTTCATAGGTCAATTTGAACAGGCTTCCCATGTTGGTTGTTTTTACTTTTACAAGGTTATTTTTTTCTGTGTACTGTTCCATCAGATCATCAAACACCTGAGTGTAATCCAGATCTTCCGGAATTGTGATGATCAGCTGTTTTTCGCTAATCTGACGTCTGTCCCACAGATTCATATGTACGTAAGCAACCATGATCAGTGACAGCACCACGGCAAAAACTGCTGCATAACCAAGATAGCCCATTCCTGTAATCAGTCCGGTTCCCATTGCGATAAAAATGGCTCCAATGTCTTTGGCGCTTCCCGGAACGCTTCGGAAACGAACCAGACTGAATGCTCCTGCCACGGCCACGCCTGCGCCGACATTTCCATTTACCATCATGATAACGACACACACAACTGCAGGTAAAATAGCCAGCGTTCGGACGAAACTTCCGTTATGTCTGGTTTTGTAACTGTAGGCGCACGCCAGAATGATGCCGAGCACCAGTGACACTCCGATGCATAATAAAAACTGACTCACCGGAATGACCGATGTGGTTGAGCTGTCAAAAATTCCCTGAAAAAATGTATTTATCATATTTGTTTTTCTCCTTTTGTTCTTAAATTCACATACTAATAATGCATACTAATTCTTTTCTTCTGCCCTGCCTCCATTAATAAGGTCTTGTAGGCGGTTCCGTACTTCGAAAATGAAGTGCGGTAAATGTGATGTTCCGTTAAAAAGTGGTTTAACCACAACGGCATTGCATGTCCGATCTTGATCTCCGTCAGCACCTGTCCCGGTTGTAACAGTTCTCTGCCGTAAACCGGACTGGTTAATTCCAGATCTTCGGTTCGCCATAAAATATGCTGGTCAAAGGTGATACGAAGTTCATGGTCATCTTTGCCGTAAAAAGCTTCCCGTTCATAGGAAAGGTACATTGCCGGCTGGATTTCCTGATATAAACTCAGTGCGTAATCCAATTCCGAACAGATCTGACTGTGGGGAATCACATCCGTCCGCTGACACAGATACTGCATCGCATCTTCATAGCTGGCGCTGATTCTGCGTTTGTACACGACTTTTTTGTACTTTTTCTTTAACTCGATAAAGGCGTTTGTTTCCGGGGTCGCCTGACCGTAAGTGCGAAGCCTTATTTTTTCTTTATAAACCGGTTTTTCCAGCGATCGCCGGATCAGAAGATACTGCGGAGTATCAAAGTACAGGTTGCAGATGGTGCTTCTGCCAAAAGCGTCTGCGATCATGTATTGTTTCATGAGTTCTTTTAATTCAGATTGCTGTTCTAAAGTCAACATGTATTTATATTCATATCGTTTGAAAATTTTCTGTGCTTCCATTTGGTGTTGTCCTCCTTTTACAGAGAGTTTACAAAGAGAACCTTAATTGAACTTTAAAACGTTTTTATTTTTAAATTCTTTTGTGGTTAAGCTGTAGGTTGTGAAAAAGAAATCCGTAAATTTTGTTCCGGCGGCTAACAATCGCCTGCCAGAAAAAAATTTACGGATTTCTTTCATTTACGTTTTCTATCTTTGCTGTCTCTCTTTTTCTCCAGCTAACGAAGCCGTATAGATCAAAGAAGAAAAATATCATAAAAATGATGGTTACTGAAAAATAGGATGGATCTTTCATCGTTGCCATAATCCAGAGCACGATCAGTACAATATCATTTGCGGCATATCCAACTGCATAATAGGAAGAACGCAGCATTGTCAGTGATGCGGCCAGGAAACTTGTCGTAATAGATATTGTGCTGAACACGATATTTGGCGTTTCTAATGCAGCTAGTATTTTGAAAAATAAAATGGTAATAACGGTGGCACTCGTAACTAATAGAAATATATGTTTTTTCGTCAGTTGCTGAATCTCTACTTCTTTTCCACTCTCGGACGGATTTCTGATCCATGTTATTGTCGACCAGATGGCCATCGGCATAGTCATTCCTAGATAAGTCATCATTTCTCCCCAATAGTGAAACTGCCAGGAGATGATTCCATAAAGAATACTGAATAAGATCATCAGAATCTGAGACCACACGTTTCCTTTCGCCGCAATGATCAGAGATGAAACACCAACGCACGAAGCAATTAACGTTAATACATTAAAATTTGCTGAAAAAATATTTGATACCGCGATGACTAGCAGTGCTCCTATCCAGACTCCCCATTCTTTTTTTGATAAACATGTAATCGGATTACTCATGCCCGTTCTTTCACTCCTTTTTGCTACAATATATTTATTTAATATCCTTTTCATCCATTAAGGACTTATCCGTCTCACAAATAAAAAGCGCCAGGATTCCTATCTTCTCAGACCTAACGATAGACTATGTTCCAAACATTAACACCATAACCTTTCCCGGCAGCATTTGTCAAAAATAAGCATCAACGTTCCGATCGCACTGTAACGTAGAAGAAAGGTCTCCGATAATTTTTTCTTAGCAGGCGATTGTTAGCCGCGAAGACAAAATTATCGGAGACCTTTTTCATAACTTATCGTTAATTCACTTTAACGTAAAGCCTTTCACAACTTACCGTTGGTCCACTTTACCTAAAAACTTTTCAAAACCTACCGCTGATTCACTTTATCGTTTCCGGTTCCGTAAAATTACAGTCCCTTAAATACGAAACTAAATGTCATTTTTTTATCGGTTTTCAGCAAATATTCCTCATGAATCCGAGCGCCCCAGCTGTCATCACCAGCAATACCCATCTGGCCTTTTGCTGCGCGTACTACCGTATAATGAACCTCCGGAAGTTCATACGGATGCATTGCATTTTCCATCTCATGCGGTGTATACGGAAGTGCAGAGAACATCATCGGACCATTTTCCGGATCCATCTCAAATAACATTCCACGTCCCTTGCGGTCTGTTACTTTCGCCCAGCGGACTTCTTCTTTTGCACCACACTCCTGTGGAACCATGTAATGAGCCATATTGTCAGCTACCATGTTTTTGTAAATGCCAAGTTTTGCACCATGTTTACGGTCCGCGTAAGTCTCAGCCTCACCCAGTCCGTACCATTCTACATGATCATAGTCTGCATTGAACTTGAACATAACGCCAAACTCCGGCATATCGCCCAGCTCTTTGACCGGATCATAAGTAAGTGTTGTTTTTACGCGTCCATCACCAAATACTTCATAGGAAATATGGCACTCTGCCATCGGTGTGGTCGGCATTACATAAGTATAAGATACCACTGCGGAATGCTCTTTTACCTCAAGCTGCGGCTGATTTCCGCCCACATAAATACCATCGCGGTAATCTTTGTGGTTCAGATACATACTTGCGATCTTCCACTGTGCATAGCGCATCTGCATCAGGTTTCCACAGTCGTTGTCGATCGGCGCACGCCAGAAGTTTGGTTTCGGAATGGACTCGATCATCTCACGGCCTGCATATTTGTAAGATACCAGACCTCCGTTTAATGCAGAGAATAATACCTCAAAATGAGCTCCGCGGATACCGATATTGTGTGTGCTGCGGATAACCTCGATCTCCTCTGTGCATACAACCGGTGCTTTTTCTACCTGGTATACATACTGGCCGAAAGCTACTTCATGTCCTGCTTTTGCCCATACTGTATCAGCTTTCAGCTGGAAAGATACCGTTACGGTATACTCGCCCGGACGCTCCTGTTTTGCAATCGGAAGATCATATGTCTCTTCGCTTAACGGTGCAACCGCAGTTGCCAACGGTTTTGTGCAGACAACTTTTCCGTCTTTTGCAAGTGTTACTTTTGCATCAAAAGTATCTGTATTTACAAACAGGTTCTTGTTGATGACGGTTACTTTATCTTCGCTCACTTTCGCAGTAATGTTCTGATAGTTGAATTTTACTTCCTGCATCTTCGGAGAAGCCTCGCGGTCGCCGCCATATGCAATACCGTTTCCGCTGAAGTTATAATCTGTCGGACGCTCGCCAAAATCGCCGCCGTATGCCTGGAACTCTTTACCGTAACGGTCTTTTTTATAAATAGACTGGTCAATGTAATCCCAGATAAAGCCGCCCTGATATTTCGGCTCGGTATCGGTCAGATCAGTATATTTGTGCATGGCACCGCAGGAATTTCCCATGGCATGTGTGTACTCACAGCAGATGAACGGTTTGCTGTCATCTTTTGCAAGAAACTCTTTGATGGACTCTACAGACGGATACATCTGACTTTCCATATCACTGGTGTCATTGTAGCTGCGGTCATGGAACAGGCCTTCGTAATGAACCAGACGGGTCGGATCCTCTCTGCGGAATAACTGTGACATTTCAAAAATATCTTTTCCGCCGAAGGACTCATTTCCACAGGACCAGATCAGGATGGCCGGATGGTTTTTGTCACGCTGATACATAGAATTTGCACGATCCAGCATCATTTCCAGCCACTCTGGTTTGTTGTGCGGAACGGTATAGGTAAAGTCTTTTGTCATCTCTGCCACATCCCAGGAACCGTGGGATTCCAGGTTTGTCTCATCGATCATGTACAGCCCAAACTCATCGCACAGCTCATAGATTTTGGACATATCCGGATAATGGCAGGTACGGATGGCATTGATATTGTTTAATTTCATGGTTATCAGATCTTTGCGCAACTCCTCCTCGGATACGTGACGGCCGCTGACAGAACTGAACTCATGACGGTTTACACCTTTGAATACGATACGTTTTCCGTTCAATGTCATGATACCGTCTTTCATTTCAAAACGACGGAAGCCGACTTTCTGCGGAATGATCTCCTGCACGTTTCCATTTGCATCAGATACGGTCAGTTCCAGATCATATAATTGCGGATCCTCTGCGCTCCAGAGTGCCGGAGCATCCACTTTCCATGAAAATGTATCCTCTCCGGAGATTGCTTTTGTATCTTCCAGAACGGTCTCACCATCCTTAGAAAGAACAACTTTCAGCTGTCCGCTTCCCCATGTTTTTGTCACCAATTCAAGGTCTGCGCTTGTCAGTGACTCTTCCGGAATCGCACGGATACGAAGGTCATTTACATGAACTTCCGGAACGGTGTAGAGATATACGTCTCTGTAAATACCGGAAAAACGGTAAAAATCCTGATCCTCACACCAGCTGCTTGCGGTCCATTTGAATACCTGCGCTGCCAGCTTGTTTTCGCTCTCTTTTACATACTCGGTCAGTTCAAACTCAGACGGAGTAAAGGAATCCTCGCTGTATCCCACAAATTTTCCGTTCAGCCACAGAGCCAGTCCACTCTCTGCTCCCTGGAAAGAGATAAATAAACGTTTGCCCTTCATCTGCTCCGGAACAGTAAAATATTTTACATAGCTTGCGGTCGGGTTAAAATGTGTCGGGATCTCGCCCGGGTGAATGTCCTCATGTCCTTCCCACGGATACTGCACGTTTGCATACTGCGGTGCATCGTAACCTTCCATCTGGATGTGAGCCGGTACATAAATATCTTCCCAGTCTTTGCAGTTATACTCTTCTGCCTCAAATCCCTGGATCGCGCTCTCATAATTTCTCGCATACTGGAATTTCCAGAGTCCGTTCAGGGACTCGCGGTAAGAAGTCTCTTTGTCCCAGACTTCTTCCTCAGACGCATAATACACATGATCGGAATGTGCATCCAGACGACCATCGCGGAAATATTCCGGATCTTTTACCATTGCACAATCAAACTGTTTCATAGTTTCCTCCTCCTAATTACATAACAAAATAACACAACTTTCTGCATCACTACATTCTGCTCAAATCCGAGTAATCCATCCGATTACCCCATATTTGCAGCTCCATGTCAGATTGCTGTGCTGTCTATTACATTAAGTATCTTCAGTATAGCAGATTTTTTATGTTGGGTGTATAATAAGTTTCACTAAAAAATATAACATTTTGAAACAAATGGAGGAAGCTATGCCAATCTATTTTAGAAATACACCTGTGAGTGCACCCTTTATGTTTGACTCCATCGGGAATCACTGGGTAGAAGAAGAAACCAGTCATTTTATTTCCATGTTCAAAAAAGCAACCGGCATGACACCGCTGGAATTTCGGCGAATGCACTGATACGTTCACTTCTTTTTTAACCACCAAATGAAAGATACTACACCAGAGCAATTTTTTACTTCAAGTGTAGTATCTTTTCTTAACCATTCTCTACTGTACAAGTTCCCATAATGAATCACCTGCATATTCTTTTATATCACCGTCTAAAAACTGTATCATTATCGGCACCTCAGTAATATTCATTTCATCTAATATTTGATTCATTTCCTGTTTATTATCATATCGATCCAGTTCCGTGTTATAGTAATAAACAGTTTCTGGATCTCTTGAAGAATAATTTTCAATCAGTGGGTAAATACTCTGGCATACCGAACAAGAATCTCGCCCAATATATACATACTGATTTACATCATTTTTTAGTATATAATCTAATTCATCACCACTTTACAACTTTTTCATAAAAAGAATATCGTACAGGGCTTTCTGATGTAT
>CAVEOS010000046.1:0-22397 GCA_963617435.1 Lachnospiraceae bacterium | reverse complement strand
ACTAGGGTGGATTAGGGACTTTCACCCGTTAGAAACGTGCGCCGCAAGGCGCACGCACAAAAAAGGTGTGCTTTCCTGGAAGGCACACCTTTTTATACGTTTTCAATTGACTGTCTCAGATCCAGCATCCGCTGATCCATATTCCGCACATCGATTGCGCAGGAAAATAATTCTTTCTTCAACATTTTTCCCTTTTTGTGATGTTTCTTATATTGTAACTGATATTCCAGCACAGACCAAAAATCCATTCCGATCGTCCGCAGCTGAATTTCCACTTTTTTCCCGTTTGTAAACTGAACAATAATATGCAGACTCTGATATCCGCTGTTCTTTGGCTTTTTCACAAAATCTTTTTCTTTCACAATAGAAATTCCCGGTATCTGGTAAATAAAATCCCGCACCCGGTAAATGTCATCCAGAAACAGGCAGACCACACGAATTCCCGCCAGATCATTGATGTATGTAAACACATTTTCCTCTGTGAGTTCTCGCTTCTTTTTTATCATCTTGGCAATGATGCTTTCCCGGTCTTTTAATCGGTACTTTGTATGACTGATAATGCTTCGTCCGATCAGTTCCTCCTGTTCAAATCCAAAATCTGTAATCTGCATCAGAAGGTATTTCATGCAGTCCAGATATTCCTTGCGTACTTTTGGATCATCCAAAAGTACTAAATTTGAACCTGGCTGAGTTATATCCTCTTCAGTAATTTTCTCATCCTTACCTGTCTCGATTACTGTCGTGTCTATTGCTTTTTCAGCCTCATTTGTTTCAGCTACTGAATTAACTACTGTTTTTTTATTTGCGCTTATTCCAGCTTCTATCTTAACTGCTGTTTCTCCATCTATGTTTTCTAAAATTTTCTCTTTTTGAATGGTTTCTTTCACTTTTTCTTCTTTCAAATATACATCTCTCCTTTCTTTGCACACTCTATAATATATGCGCGAACTTTTGACTTATGACTACTTTTTTATATTTTTCACACCATTTTTTCAACTGAGATAAGTCTATCTTGTTTATCTCGATCTGACTATCTTCCAACATATATGTGCCAAAAATCATTTGCTTCTTTGCAACATTTTCAGCATATGATCATCGGGTAAAATCCAGAACCAGCTTTTTGTAAATTGTTGGTAAAATCTCCAAACGCTATCAACCTTTAATGAGTGAGAGCGCCATAAAAATGCGGTTAAACCGCGGAAAACTTCAGTTGCGAACAATGTTTAAAAAGGAGGCCGCCATATGAACCACGACTCTAAACACAATGATTTCGAATACGAAAAAGAAATTTTTCCAAAAACACCGGAACATTTTAAACAACTTGTTGCTGATCAGGTAGAAAAAGAATTGAACCAGACATCTGTTGTAAAGCACAGACCACGCCAAAAATGGCTTTCTGCAAAAGTTGCTGCTGCCGTGATCGTCTGCGTCATCGCCGGATTCACTGGTGTTTATGCCGGTGTGCGATATCACTACAAATTGCAGGAGTATCTGCAGAATTCCGGACGTATTACATCAACGGATTCCGCAGCAAACACTACCTCCACAAAAGTTGATACAGAAAACACCTCCACCACTACCGTACTCTCTCAGGAAGAAGGACTTGATACCACATGTACCCCAACACTGCCAGACTTTATGCTGGAAAATTATGACATGTATACTGATGCAGTAGGTGAATCCCAGCCATATATCACAGTTCTGGACGCTTATTATGATGGAAACGTTTTATCCATCTACGGGCAGGCCACTGAATTCGGCATGCAGACTACAGATTACTGGTATGTCCCTGACCGAATCTTCATCAATGATATTATGTTCTGTCCGAATGTAACTGTCAATCTGGACAAAATGGACAGTCATATGGAAGATTGGGAAAATGGAGCATTTTATGCTGAAATCGAATTGCCAGATACGCAACCTCTTTTGTAATCTCAATCATCTCTCCATCAATGTTTGCGTAATACTTTCCTTCATAAAAATATGGGTGTTCAATATACATGTCCGTTCCTCCTGAATTTGAAATCTTGTTGCTCATTTCAAATCCAGAAGGCGGACCTCTGTTTTGGATCATGCCTGCTCCGCCTTTATCCTGCCGAGACACGCCCACAGTTATTGGCTGCGAAATTCAGGCACGAAAAAAGCCCCAGTAGTTTTTTCTTAACTACTGAGGCTTTTGTCTCTTATCTTATATTCAGTTATCTATGCCTTCTTTCATCAGCATAATCATTGTATCAGGATAAAGTTCACAAACTATCCGCAATCGCTTCTCATAAGTTCATGATAGCAATAAAATCGTACATATTTTTATGTCTAAAGTTCATCTACAGGATTTATCCTCGGGAGTACTATACGAATACAGTACAGCAAAGCAAAAAGAAGCCACCAGAAAATCATATCTTCTAGCAGCTTCATGATAATTTAATTTATCATTTGTTAATGTGCAACACTCATGCTCTCGTCAATCCATTTCTGTACCATTTGAGCACTTACATTAAGATAATGGGCTATTTTATCAACTTTCATTCCATCCGCAGCCATGGATAACGCTGAGGCTTTTGCTTTTTTCAGCTCACCTTGTTTCTCACCACTTGCAATACCTTCACTGTAAATCTGTTCCATCTCACGGCACATGAATTCCACCCCTTTCTGTGTTTCCTTCAATTCGTATACTCTGTCAGCAAGTATCTTACTATGCATATCTTCTGCATTTTTACAGTGAAGATCATGCATCAGTCTGCCTAATTCTGTATCCTCTTGTTTCTTAGAATTTACATAGATAATATGAGCTTCATCCTTGAAATTCTCACTAACTTCTTCGATTTTCCTGTCTATATGATAAATCGGAAGTCCATAGCCAAGTGCATCATCTCTCGTAATAAAAATCACATAGCTTTCTGGAAGTTCATCAAAATCCTGTCCAGGATTTAATGTGTTCATGTCCATCAATCCACTATGATACCTTGCTCTTTTGGGAGATGCTCCTTCATTATCCTGTTGGATTTCTACATCCATCTGCTTGCCTTCAGAGTCTCTGGCAACGCAGTCCAGAATAGCTGAACGCCCTTGCAAATTCTTATAGTCCTTTTGAAGAACCTGATCAATCACTTTCAGATCCTTTTTATCCATAATTACCTGCAGAACATATTCTGTACACTCCCGTTTCTTAAATACATTCCGCATAAACACATCGCTCATGATGGTAAGGTCTTTTAAGATACCCTTGTATCTTTCGTAACGTGTTTCCAATTCTTCTGTTTTCATGATTTCTTCTTTCGCCACGTCCGCTCTCGCCTCCATTCTTTGCTAATGTCAGGATCGATTCATAAATGTAATCTATCCCAATTTCATCTTATCATCAAAATTCATTTTCTACAAGCCAGGATTTTTGAAATTTCCATGACTACTCTTCTTCAACGCCAAGTGACGGTTTGAATCTCTTATCTTTTGCCTGCGGTACCACAATCTCATAAAAGGAAAATCCCAGATAGCCAAGGACCTGCTTCTTCATCTTATAAAAAGATGTCCTGCCTATTCCCAGTTCCTGCTGTATTTCCACATCCGTCTTATTGTAATGGCTGCAAAAACAGGAATGAAGAATTTCACTGAGTGTCACACCATTGGGAGCATAAAACTTCACCAAAGTCATTCCTCGATAGATCGGTATTGTCAGGAAACCGGGATCCAGCCTTTTATTGATCTCAACCCTGGCAACACCGGTAACTTTGTGTACAAAGATACTTTTAGCATTGGTGCTGATGGTGTTCCTGTCTGTAAATTGGGCTTACGTATGAAACCGGACGGCGTAGAAGCGAACCGTAACCGTTGTAAATGGTCTAAAAGTCAAAAATGTTGATGGACAGCCACATCTCTGCCTTGACCGTTCTATATCCGCTCCCGGCTCATCTGTCGATCAGATGCTTCGTGCATGGATGGAACAGGCTGATAAACTGGAAAACAGCAAAATCAGTAAGGTCGAATATGATGAATGAAGATATAAGTACCCAGAACTGGATACTTACCAGAAACGTGCCAAGGTATCATCTCAGGAGCTGAGTGATTACCTCGTAAAAGAACTGTCTAAAAAAGAAAAATAAGAGAAAAGAAAAACCTTACCGATATTCAGTTTTTTACTTCTGAAAATCAGTAAGGTTTCTTTATATACGTTATGAAATAAAATTTTTATCTCTTGAATAATCGCAAAATGTTGCCATTTTGTTGCCAATCACTAAGCAAATTTGCTTGTAACCCGTATAAATACTGATATCTTGTGATTGTGTGGATTATTCGAATTCGGTTGTCTCTTCCGGAAGTTTGATTGCAAGTCCAAGTTCTTCTAACTGTTTCTCATCTACCGTACCCGGAGCTTCTGTCATCAGGCAGGAAGCATCTTTTACTTTCGGGAATGCGATAACGTCACGGATAGAATCTGCATGTACCATATGCATTACCATACGGTCTAAACCGTATGCCAGTCCTGCGTGTGGCGGTACACCATACTTGAATGCGGAGAGCAGGAAACCAAACTGTTCCCATGCACGCTCTTTTGTAAATCCAAGTACCTCAAACATTTTCTCCTGAATATCATCCTGATGGATACGGACAGAACCGCCGCCAAGCTCGGTACCGTTTAATACGATATCGTATGCTTTTGCACGAACAGCGCCCGGATCAGAATCGATCTTGTCCCAATCTTCTTCCATCGGCATAGTAAACGGATGATGCATTGCCATATAACGATTCTCTTCGTCAGACCACTCCAGTAACGGGAACTCTGTTACCCAGAGGAAGTTGTACTGGTTCGGATCCAGCAGGTTCAGCTCTTTTGCCATATGAAGTCTCAGTGCGCCAAGAACTGCCCAGACAACTTTATTTTTATCTGCAGCAAATAACAGCAGATCGCCCGGTTTACCTTCAGTAGCTTCTACTAAAGCCGCCAGCTCTTCCTCTGTCATGAATTTTGCAAACGAAGATTTGTATGTGCCATCTTCATTTACGCACAGATAAGCCAGTCCTTTTGCTCCGTATGTTTTTGCCAGATCAACCAGCTTGTCGATCTGCTTACGTCCCATGGAAGCTTTGCCCGGAACAGCGATACCACGTACACTGCCGCCGTTTTCTAATGCACTGGTGAATACACCGAATCCACAGTTTTTCGCAACGTCAGATACGTCATGTAATTCCATGCCAAAACGGGTATCCGGTTTGTCAGAACCGTAACGATCCATTGCATCCTGCCATGTCATACGTGGAAGCGGAATCTGTACATCCACACCGATGGCCTCTTTGAATACATATTTTAACAGACGCTCATTTATATCTAATACGTCATCTACATCTACGAAAGACAGCTCCATGTCCGCCTGTGTAAACTCCGGCTGACGGTCTGCACGTAAATCCTCATCTCGGAAACATTTTGTGATCTGGAAATAACGGTCATATCCGGAGCACATCAGCAGCTGTTTGAACAGCTGTGGGGACTGTGGAAGTGCATAAAAACTTCCCGGATGCACACGGCTCGGTACCAGATAATCTCTTGCTCCTTCCGGAGTGGATTTTGTCAGAACCGGTGTCTCGATCTCGATAAAGCCTTCTTTTGCCATGAAATCACGCATCAGATAAGCCACTTTACTTCTCAGCATCAGGTTACGCTGTAAGTCCGGACGACGAAGATCCAGATAACGGTATTTCAGACGAATCTCATCTTTTGTCTGGGAATTCTCCTCAATATGGAAAGGCGGTGTATCGGACTCAGAAAGGATACGAAGGCTTTCTGCGATCACTTCGATATCACCTGTTTTTAAATTTTCATTTACTGCTGCGGAACGTTTCTGGATCTTACCAACAACAGCGATAACATACTCACTTCTGAGTGTCTCCGCTTTTGCAAATCCATCTGCTCCTACACTGTTTTCGTCAAATACGATCTGAAGCAGACCGGAACGGTCTCTCAGATCAATAAAGATCAGACTGCCCAGATTTCTTCTTCTCTGCACCCATCCCATAACGGTAACGGTACTTCCGATATCTGCGCTGGACACCTCTGTACATCTATGGGATCTTTTCAATCCACGCATGGACTCTGCCATAATTTATTCCTCCTGTAATCACTCATGCACGCTGCATTTTTACTTTCAAAAACATGCATTTTACATCAGCTTCATTTTTTATTTAAAAAATTCTACGAACTCTTCATAACCTTCTTTGGAAAGCTGCTCTTTCTGGAATTTTTTGTTTTTATTCATGCGGACAACCAGTACCTGCTCGCCATTTGCGCGGGCCTGCTGTGCCTGTCCGATCACTTCGCTGAGTTTATCTCCCGGATATCCTTTTTCAATCAGATATGCTGTCTTTTTCGGCTGCTCCGGAATCTTGAAACCATTCTCCATCAGAAGCAGAATGATACGCTCAAATCCGATGGAAAATCCGCAGGCCGGAACATCTTTTCCGGTGAAGTTTCCAACCATCTTGTCGTAACGTCCGCCGCCACCGCAGCTTCCACCAAACTCCGGAATTGCGATTTCAAAAATAGTTCCTGTATAATAAGACATTCCTCGTACCAGAGTCGGATCAAATACCAGCACAAAGGATGCTGTCTTTGTGGCATTTACTGCAGATGCGATCTCTTTCATATTCTGAACGATCTCCGCATCCAGATAATCACCTAAAGTATCTGCCAGATAGCTGATGCCATCTTCTGCCTGCTCCACACCAGTGAACAGGGACAGATATTTGTCAATTGCTTCCTGTGCATAGCCTTCTTTTGCAAGCTCCTCTGCAACACCTTCCAGACCGATCTTGTCCATCTTGTCCAGAATGATAAATACTGTATCAAACTCTTCCGCTGCAAATCCGCTGTAAGCTGCCATTGCTTTTAAAATACGGCGCTCATTGATACGAATCTCAAAATTCTTGAATCCAAGTTTGCCAAGTGTAGTTGTAGTAGCAAGGATCAGTTCGATTTCTGCCAGGTTGGACGGCTCACCAAGAATATCAATATCACACTGCATGAACTGACGATAACGACCTCTCTGCGGACGATCTGCACGCCATACATTTCCCATCTGAAGTGCCTTAAACGGTGACGGCAGATCATTTGCATGGTTTGCATAGTAACGGCAAAGCGGTACTGTCAGATCATATCTCATACCAAAATCAACCAGATCTGCCTCACTCTGTGCAGTCTCCAGTTTCAGTTTCTCACCACGTTTTAATACCTTGAAGATCAGTTTCTCATTTTCTCCACCCTGCTTGTTACTTAGGTTTGCAATATCTTCCATACAAGGTGTCTCGATTGGGGTAAATCCGAATGCACGATAAGTCTCTTTGATCACGCTCTGTACATAATCGCGGATCTGCATCTCATCCGGCATAATATCTTTCATACCGTTTACCGGTTTTTTCTTTAAAGCCACTGTATATCCTCCATTCCATACAGATTGCTCTGTATTTATATTCTGTTAAGCGGATATTCGCAATCCGCTCACGCTACTTACTCATAACCAAATAGCCGCTACGCAGCTTAATTTGGTTAAAAAACAGATATCCTATGTCTGTTTTCTTATTCACTGCCAAACACAGATCTCTTCACTTTTTCTATGTTCACATACATAGTTTATTATACGTTTGTGAGTTTGATATAGCAAGTGTTTTATCCAAGCTGACCACAGTTTTTCAGCAATTCCCGCTTCCGCTCTACCATCTCATCCACGCGATCAAGGTAATTTGTAATATCCTTTACATTTCCCACACGTTCAATACGCTTGCCATCTTCAAAAACAACTTTGGTGGTAGCGCCTGCGCCAAGTGCCATAATGGTCTGTTTTTCCTCCATGATCAAAATGTTGTACACACCGGCTTTTCCCGGTTTCGCGTAGCCGACATTTTCAAAATTGCCTGCCATATTTTTCTGACGATACAGATAATACGGCTCCAGCCCCATCTCATGACAGCACTCTGCCGTCAGATCAATGGTCTGCGCGGTATTCTCAATGTGCAGGTTCTCATACTGTTCCTTCTGCATCCGAAGTCTGGCTGCACGTTTGATGGCCAGAGAATGAACGGTGATATTATCCGGATCCAGTTCTTCCAACTGTCTCATAGTTTCACGTACATCCTCAATGGTCTCCTCCGGAAGTCCAACGATCAGATCCATATTGATATTGTCAAAACCAACTTCCCGGGCCAGTTTGAAACTGTCGATGGTCTGCTGTACCGTATGCTGACGACCGATGAGACGCAGTGTTTCTTCTTTCATGGTCTGTGGATTGATAGAAATTCTGGAAATATTATGTTTATGGATCACTTCCAGTTTTTCTCTGGTGATGCTGTCTGGTCTTCCGGCTTCTACGGTAAACTCCAGAAGCTGTGTCTGTTTCCGCACTTTACCCATTTTACTTTCAGCATGAGTTGAATCATTTTCAACTCCAGCTTCATCCATAGAATTCTGTGCTTCATCTACCACACTTGCATTATTCAACTTCTCATCCGCATAAATCATTCTGCCCTGCTCATCCGCAATTCCAAAATAGCTTCCGATCATAGTCAACAGTCGATCCATCTGCTCTGCGGAAAGTGTCGTCGGTGTACCTCCACCAATATATACAGAATTCAAAACCTTATGTTTGCAAGCCTCTGCTGTAAACGCAATTTCTTTTTCCAATGCATCCAAATATTCATCCATTCGGTTTGCCCATTTTGCCAACGGATAAGAGGTAAAAGAACAATACAGACAGGTACTCGGACAGAACGGAATTCCCACATACAGACTGTAACCGTTCTCATAATCAATACGGCTCAGCAATTCCAGCTCGCGCTTTGCAACTGCCAGACTCAGCTCAATTTTTTCATCTGAAGCAAAATACGTTTCTTTCATATAAGAACGGATCTCATCTTCGCTTTTTCCTTCTTCCAGCAGTTCCATCGGGATCTTGGTCGGACGAATACCCGTCAGTGTTCCCCATGGAAGTGTCTTTCCTGCATACAAAGTCAACAGATAGTATAACTGCTGTTTTAACTCATTTTTTGTCTTTTTCCGATCAGCAAAATCAACCAGAACGCTGCCTCCCAGGGTCATTTTTTCTTCTGCTGCACCATTTTCCTGATTCTGCTCAACTACGTCTTCTGAAATCTGCTCTGTATTCTCAGTTTCTTCTTTTGCTACATTATCATGATCCTGCGCAACTGTCTGTTCTTTTGTTACATTATCATCTTCCTGCTGTTCCCGCTCATAAAATTTAAAATCGATCATGTGGTTTTTCCGGTCATAATTTACCACAAGATGAAATACGCTCTCCGGAAACTCTTCCCGCGACATGGCTTTTACAAGCACATCATGCTGTGGATAAAACGCCTTTACCAGAGAATGAATATCATATTCAAAATCCGGCTCATTTAACTGTACTGTAATCATACTTATTTCCTTTTCCAATCTCTTTTAAAATATTTTCTAACTTTCATATTTACTATCTGTTATAGCCTAAAATATTATCCATTATAGTATCTTTTTACGTCACAAAAGGAATTTCCACAAATACAAATGCATCTACCTGTTTCATGAAAATTCCTTTTAATTCCTTATGCTAAGTACATATTATACTGTTTCTCGTATCCAATCGTAGTACGTGCCTCATGTCCCGGAAGGACTGCTGTATCGTTTGGAAGTGCAAACAGTTTTTCTTTTACGGAACGCACCAGATCTGACATGCTACCGCCCTTGAAATCCGTTCTGCCAACTGATCCACAAAACAGGGTGTCACCGCTTGCCAGCACTTTGTTTCCATCAAAATAATAGCAGCATCCGCCCTCGGTATGTCCCGGTGTGGAAATCACTTTAATTTTGAATCCGGCTAATTCCAGCACATCGCCGTCTTTTGTATACACGTCCGCATCATAAGTCTCCGGATTACCAAACATTGCAGATACATTTTTCTGAGTATCATGCATGGTGCCCTTTTCTTTCTCACTTGCATACACGGAAACACCAAATGCATCTGCCACCATACGTGCATGATGCGCATGATCATAATGTCCATGTGTCAGCAAAACGCCCTGTAATTTTAATCCACGCTCTTTGATGCGGCGAATGAGATCTGCTCCATCTCCGCCCGGATCAATGATCACCATTTCTTTTGTGTCTGCGTTTACGATAAAGTAACAGTTTGTTCCGATATCGCCAACGTTATATTCTTCAATTCTTAAATCTGCCATATACACTCCTATCTGCTTATCAGCCGGTGGTACGCTCGATCTCAAATACACTTTCAATCTGGCGCAGCTTTTCACTCAGCATACTCAGTTCATCTTTTCCTTTTGTATAAAAAGAAACCACAATCGTTGCAATTCCTTTTTTACTTGTCCGTGAATTAATAGAATCAATATCAATGCCACGCTCGGTAAAGATTTTTGAAATATCGACCAACAGGCCGGTACGGTTGTTTCCATAAATTTTGAGTTCTGCTAGATAACGGCCATGTCCGCCATTTTCCTCCTCTGCAGCCCCCTGCTGCCATTCCGCCTCGATAAGACGCTGTCTGTCAAAATCCGGCAGCTGCATGATATTAACGCAATCCGTTCTGTGGATAGATACGCCACGGCCTCTGGTGACAAATCCGACGATCTCGTCGCCCGGAACTGGACTGCAGCATTTTGAAAAATGCACTGCTACATCTGTCAGACCTTTGACAATAATACCACTCTTCTTGTGAGTTGTCCGCTCCGTTTCCGCATGTTTCTCTTTCTGTTCGGAAGCATTTTCCACCACCTGTGCATCCGTCAGTTCCTGCTTATGCTCCTTGCGGTACTCTTCCATCATGCGGTTTACGATCTGTGATTCTGTCAGACCACCGTGTCCCACAGCAGCAAGCACGGAATCCCAGTCACGGAACCCATATTTCCGCTGTACTTTCGCCTGATATTCCGGCTTATTGATATCACCAAAATTGATGGATTTTGTTTTACAATAGTTGTTCAGTAATTCCTTACCTTTGACAATGTTTTCTTCCTTGAACTCATTGCGGAACCACTGGTTGATCTTATTTTTCGCCTGAGTACTCTTTACCAGGTTCAGCCAGTCCCGGCTCGGTCCTTTGGAATTTGCCGATGTCAGGATCTCGATTCTGTCACCGTTTCGAATATTATAATCAATCGTTACCAGACGGCCGTTGACCTTTGCACCGATCATTTTATTGCCGACTGCGGAATGGATCGCATAGGCAAAATCAATCGGTGTGGAACCCTTCGGCAGGCTCTTGACATCACCGCTCGGTGTAAAACAGAATACACTGTCGGAGAACAGATCCAGATCGCTCTTTAACAGGCTCATAAACTCTCTGTTATCAGACATGTCACGCTGCCATTCCAGAATCTGGCGCAGCCAGCTCAACTTCTCTTCCTCACCGTTGATGCCATTTCCATTATTTGCTTCTTTGTATTTCCAATGTGCAGCAATACCATATTCCGATGTACGATGCATCTCCTCTGTACGGATCTGAATCTCAAACGGCTGACCTGTCGGTCCGATCAGTGTCGTATGGAGAGACTGATACATATTCGGCTTCGGCATTGCGATATAATCTTTAAAACGTCCCGGGATCGGTTTGTATTTCTCATGGATCACACCAAGTGCTGCATAACAGTCCTTCACATCATCCACGATAATACGGATGGCAAACAGATCGTAAATCTGATCCAGTGTCTTGTTCTGATTCACCATCTTCTTATAAATACTGAAAAAATGTTTTGCACGGCCCATAACCGTTGCTTTGATACCGGCTTCCTTCAGACAGGCCTCCACATCCGTCATCAGTCTGTGAACATACGCATCCCTTGCCGATTTCCGAACCGCGATTTTTTCCACCAGATCATAATAAGCTTCCGGCTCCAGATATTTCAAAGACAGATCCTCTAACTCGATCTTGATTTTGGAAATACCGAGACGCTGCGCGATCGGCGCATAGATATCCATGGTCTCACGGGCTTTTTCCTTCTGCTTCTCCGGCTTCATATATTTTAAGGTACGCATATTGTGCAGACGGTCTGCCAGTTTAATGATGATGACACGGATATCCTTTGCCATGGCAAGGAACATTTTTCGCAGGTTCTCTGCCTGTACTTCGATCTTGTCCGCATCATAGGCAATCTGTCCCAGCTTTGTCACGCCGTCAACCAGCAATGCCACCTCCGGGCCAAATACGTCCTTGATCTCCTCGTCCGTCATGACAGTGTCTTCCACCACATCATGAAGCAGTCCGGCCACGATCGTTTCTTTATCCATCTCAAGTTCTGCCAGAATAATGGCCACGTACAACGGATGGATGATGTACGGTTCTCCGGATTTGCGTACCTGTGTCTTATGTGCTTCCGCAGCAATCTGATATGCTTTTTCCACCATGGAAATATCCGCTGACGGATGATACATCTGTATGATTCTGATCAGATCTTTATGCAGTTCCTCCGGGCTGACAAAATCCCTGATTGGAACGATCGCCGAGTCCAGAACTGCTGCCGGTTCGATTGACTGAAGGGCAGCTTCATCTATCTGCATTTTTGTCTGCGGTATGTTCTTTTTTTCTGAAATTGTCTGTTTTTCTTTTGTTTCCATCTCGATCCCACCTATTCCAACATTATAATGAAATTTGTCATAAATTGCAACGCTTTCCAAATGCAGATGCCGCCTGTCGTACTGTCCACAATGCTCATTTGAACAGTAACCTGACTGTTACTCTTTAGAGTATCACACGATTCCGCAAAAAAATAGCCATTTCGCGTTATTTTTTTGAATTTTCTTGAAAACAAGGGACTTTTCAGATACAATGCATAGTAGAAATGCCAATTTACTATATTTTTTGGCAATTACAAGGAGGCAATTATGGCACAGAATCCAATCGTAACAATCGAAATGGAAAACGGCGATATCATCAAAGCAGAGCTTTATCCGGAAATCGCCCCAAATACAGTAAATAACTTCGTCTCTCTGGTAAAAAAAGGCTTTTATGACGGTGTAATCTTCCACCGTGTCATCAAAGGTTTCATGATCCAGGGTGGAGATCCGGAGGGAACCGGAATCGGTGGTCCTGGCTACAGCATTCACGGAGAGTTCTCCCACAATGGTTTCACAAACAACTTGAAACATACACCGGGTGTATTTTCCATGGCCCGTACTATGATGCCGAACTCCGCAGGAAGCCAGTTCTTCATCATGCATGCAGCTGCACCACATCTTGACGGTGAATATGCAGGCTTCGGTAAAGTTATCGAAGGTATGGAGAATGTAAATAAGATCGCAGAGACACGCTGTGATTACAGTGATCGTCCGATGGCTCAGCAGAAAATGGCAAAAGTTACTGTTGAGACATTTGGCGTAGATTATCCGGAACCAGAGAAGTGCTAGTTCTTGTTTCTGGAATTGGTTATAATTTAAATATGTGAAAAAATCAGAGAAAATTTCCTCACTCACTAACCGTTCACTGCCCTCGTTTTGCTTCGGTTTTATCGCGCTCACTTCCAACTCCGATAAAAGCTGGTCGTTTCCCGCTCGCGCAAAACTCGCAAAACTCAGTCGTTCTCTGAACCGCTCGTCGAGGAAATTTTCTCTGATTTTTATTTACGTTATGAAATTAGCAACCATTTATATAATGACACTTCATGCCGTACTTCATACTCTATCCGCCATTGACTAAAATTTCCATTAATCCCAATTCAGTCAAACAACTATTCCATACAGGCTAATAATTCAAAAAAACATCTTGTTGCATCCATACTATTTTGCGCATGCAATAATATATTTATTATTTCCAGGATTTGTATGCATGCGTGGCATGCAGTGCCGTGTGGCGTAAAAATTTTGTAACCACAACAATGTAAATAGCGCCCTCCATTTATTTTTTCTTGGCAAGCGATTGTTAGCTGCAAAGACAAAATAAATGGAGGACGCTTTCATTAACTATCCCAAAATTTTAAGCCGCACAAACAAGATCACTTCTTGACCCCGCGGGTATCACGATTTGCAACTCTAAGTCGATTCAAATGCACGGCCTTTTCTTTTACCATAATAATTTCTTCGGTTTCATTGTTCAGCTGCCATACATCCGTCAGCAATTCCCCATCTCCCAGTCGCATACCGCGCACACCGACCGCTCCTTTTTTCTTCTCCGGAACATCTTCGGTTGCAAAGCGCAGGAAATAGTTTTTCTGTGACTGGAGTACCAGTGTCGTCTCCGGTTCTGCCACTGCCATGTACAGAATCTTGTCTCCATCCTGCAGTTTCGTTGCCGCAGTGGTTCGTTTGGACACATCAAATTCACTGCCTGCCACCTGTTTACACATGGACTGCTCTGTCACAAACAGCAGCTTCTTGTCCATAATATTTTCCAGTGCAGTGATGTATACAAGATTTTCTGTGTTGCTATCGTAGTTACTGATGTTATCCACCGGAATTCCCTTATCACGGAATTTTCCATACGGAATATCAGCGACTTTTACCAGATGCATCTGTCCATTATCCGTAAACAGACAGATTTTTCCGTCGCTCATACACGGAACAATCTGTTTATTCTCACTGTCTGCCGCTTCTTTGTTTCGCTCATAAACGGAGTTATCCACGGTTTTCACATAACCAAAACGATCCATCAGCAATACAACCGGTACTGCTTCTTCCTCTTTTTCTTTGTATACAGCAGCTTTTCCGTTTTCGATCACGGTCAGTCTCGAATGAGAGAATTCTTTTTTCAGAGCTTTCAGCTCTTTGATAATGACTTTTGCCATTGCCGCACGGCTGCCAAGGATTTCCTGATACTGTGCGATGTTTTTCAGTGTCTCCTCATGTTCTGCCATCAAAGCTTCAATTTCCAGTCCAATCAGTTTGTACAGACGCATTTCCAGAATGGCTGTTGCCTGACGCTCTGAAAAATGAAGCATGGAAGCTGTTTTTTCGGAAAGTTTGGATTTGAATTTGATTCCTTCTGTCTCTCCGGTGATCAGGCATTTTTTCGCCTGTTTAATATTTTTACTTCCGCGCAGGATTTCGATGATCAGATCAATGACGTCACAGGCCTTGATCAGGCCTTCCTGAATCTCGCACTTGTCCTGCTCTTTTTTCAACAGCGTTGTATACTTGCGGGTTGCAAGCTCATACTGGAACTGAACGTTATGGCGAATTACGGACACCAGTCCCATAGTCTCCGGTTTGCCGTTTGCTACTGCCAGCATGTTTACGCCAAACGTATCTTCCAGTCGTGTCTTCTTATATAATAGGTTGCACAGGTTCTGCGCATCGGCTCCTTTTTTCAGATCGATCACAATACGGATTCCCGCCTTGGAAGACTGGTTGGAAATATCCACGATATCGGATGTTTTTTTCGTCTCAACCAGGCTATATACATCATTCAGGAATTTACCGATATTTGCACCAATCATGGTGTATGGAATCTCGGTAATAACGATACGCTCTTTTCCGCCTTTTACCGGCTCGATCTTTACTTTTCCACGCAGTTTGATCTTACCGTTTCCTGACTCGTAAATAGAAACCAGCTCATCTTTGTTGATGACGATTCCGCCTGTCGGGAAGTCCGGTCCCGGAATGTATTCCATCATTTCTTCTGTGGTAATATCCGGATTTTTCATGTATGCGATCACGCCGTCAATGACTTCACCCAGATTGTGCGGTGGAATGCTGGTCGCCATACCTACCGCAATTCCCTCCGCACCATTGATCAGAATGTTTGGCACTTTTACCGGAAGTACGGAAGGCTCTTTCTCTGTTGCATCAAAGTTCGGGATAAAATCTACCACATCTTTATCCAAGTCTGCCAGATACGCCTGCTGCGTGATTTTCTGCAGACGCGCCTCGGTATAACGCATTGCTGCGGCGCCATCACCCTCGATGGAGCCAAAGTTTCCATGTCCATCCACCAGCGGCATACCGTATTTGAAGTCCTGCGCCATCACGACCAGGGCTCCATAAATAGAACTATCACCATGCGGATGATATTTACCCATGGTATCGCCGACAATACGCGCACACTTACGATACGGGCGGTCATAACGGATACCCAGCTCGTGCATATCGTACAGAGTTCTGCGCTGTACCGGCTTTAATCCGTCCCGCACATCCGGCAGGGCACGGGCAATAATAACGCTCATTGCATAGTCGATATATGATTTCTGCATGATCTCCGAATACTCGGTCCGGATGATCTGCTCTCTGTTTTCTGCCATGTTTTTCTCCTACAATCATCATTCAGGGTTCGCCTGCGAATCCTGATCCAGATCAGATAGATACTCATTTTTCTAATCTGGTTTTTTCTACTCTATTCGTTCATCGGATATTTGTAAAAATCCGCTTCCATTATTTATTAGATATCCAGTTCCGCATCATTGGCATGCTCGTAGATGAATGATTTTCGTGGTGGTACATCCGTACCCATCAGCATTTCTGTCACATCTGATGCCATACGTCCATCCTCGATCTCTACTTTTTTCAGCATACGTGTCTGTGGATCCAGCGTTGTCTCCCAGAGCTGTTCTGCATCCATCTCGCCCAGACCTTTGTATCGCTGCAATGTAAAACTTCCGGTGTGCGTCTTGCGGTAACGCTCCAGTGCTGCATCATCATAGAGATATTCTTCTTTTCCTTTTGACGGAATAACTTTATAAAGTGGCGGCATTGCAATGTATACGTGCCCCTCAAAAATCAGTTCCGGCATAAAACGATAGAACAACGTCAGAAGCAATGTGGAAATATGCGCACCATCCACGTCGGCATCTGCCATAATAACAATCTTGTCATAACGCAGTTTGGAAATATCAAAATCATTGCCGTATCCTTCAGAAAAACCGCATCCAAACGCATTGATCATAGTTTTGATCTCCGCATTGGCCAGCACTTTATCAATACTTGCTTTCTCTACGTTCAAAATTTTTCCACGGATTGGAAGAATCGCCTGGAAATTACGGTCACGGGCGGTCTTTGCGGAACCACCAGCAGAATCTCCCTCGACAATGAAAATCTCACATTTGGAAGCATCTCTGCTCTCGCAGTTTGCCAGCTTTCCGTTGGAATCAAAGGAAAATTTCTGTTTTGTCAGCAGGTTTGTCTTTGCTTTTTCCTCTGTCTTACGGATTTTTGCTGCTTTTTCCGCACAGGATAATACTGTTTTCAGTGTTTCCAGATTTTTATCAAAAAACAGCTGAATCTCGTCGCCGGTTACCTTCGCCGTAATACGGGAGGCATCCTGATTATCCAGTTTTGTCTTGGTCTGTCCCTCAAACCGCGGATCCGGATGCTTGATGGAAATAACCGCAGTCATACCGTTACGCACATCAGCTCCGGTGAAATTTGCATCTTTTTCCTTCAAAATTCCAAGCTGGCGGGCATATTGATTCATCACCGTTGTAAAAATGGTCTTAAAACCGGTGATGTGTGTACCGCCCTCTGCATTGTAAATATTGTTACAGAAACCTAAAATATTTTCATGAAATTCATTTGTATACTGGAAAGCGGCTTCCACAGTAATGCCTTCGCTCTCGCCCTTGAAATAAACCACATCGTGAACTACTTCTGCCTTTTTGTTCAGATCACGGACAAATCCGATGATTCCCTCTTCCTCATGATAAACGATGTGCTCCGGCTCCTCGCCGCGCAGATCCTCATAAATGATCGTCAGCTTTGGATTCAGATACGCTGTCTCATGCAGACGGCTTTTTACCTCATCCTCTTTGAATCTTGTTTTTTCAAAAATCTCCGAATCCGGAAGGAAATTAATCTTTGTTCCGGTCTTTTTTGTCTTTCCGATCACCGGAAGCAAACCATCCACCAGCGGCTCCACTGCCACGCCGCGCTCATAGCGGTCATGGTGAATCGCGCCGTCACGACTGATCTGTACATCCAGATAAGTGGACAATGCATTTACTACCGACGAACCTACGCCGTGCAGACCACCACTTGTCTTGTATACAGAATCGTCAAATTTTCCACCTGCATGCAGCGTGGAAAAAACAAGTCGTGCCGCCGGAACTCCTTTTTCATGCATTCCAACCGGAATACCTCGTCCATTATCCTCAACGGTACAGGAGCCATCCGCTTCCAGTGTCACCCTGATCTCACTGCAGGCTCCTGCCAGATGCTCGTCCACCGCATTATCTACGATTTCATAGATCAGGTGGTTCAAACCCTTGCGGGACACACTTCCGATGTACATACCCGGACGCTTACGCACCGCTTCCAGACCTTCCAGTACAGAAATACTCCCCGCATCATATGTTACTTTATCTGCCATTTTTTCACCCTTTCAACTTTATAAGCAAAAATCAACTGCCAAAATACTAGTTTGCATGCAACAGTTCTTCCGACTGTGCGCTAAGAATCTTTTTCTTGGCAGTTTAAATTGTTTTTGTATTATTTTGGCATTCATTTTCTTAGTATTTAAGCGAAAATGCACTTGACAGTGAACAAATGTTCACTAGAGTTTACTTATTTTACCATAAAAACGGGAATCCTGCAAGGAGGATTCCCACTGCAAAAAGATTTATGAAGGGATGCAAAAGCAGTTTTCACCTTTCCCTATGCCATCTTACTCATCCAGTTTTTTCTGCTTACCATTTTCCGCTTTTTCCAGAACTTGCGAAGCACTACAACAACACTGATATCTTCATCACCGTTATTTGTCAGTCTTACTTTCGGGATGTCGGCGTCACTGCCAGCACTTTTATATCCACCTTCTGTGTAAGAATCCCCGTAGATGCTGATGTATTTTCCTCTGTCCCCGCCGAATCCTGACTGCTCTCTTTTTCTTCCTTTCCTTGATTTGAAACAGCAGTTCCATCCTCCTGCGCATCAGAAGCATCCACGTCTCCACTGACTGCATCCCCCTGATCTGCCTTTCCTATTTCAAGGCTTTCCTCCTGGCTTGCAGTTTCTGTTTTTGGCGCCGAACCGGAAGTTTCATTCTGCGACATTAGAAAACTTCTGCGTAAACCAATCAAGCTTCCGCCTGCCACAACTGCGCATACGATACATGCTGTTGCCACACGGATCCATCGCCGTCCGTATACTTTCTTTTTCTGCCGTTCTTCCTGGTATCCCGGAAGACCGATGAAATACTGATAATACGGATTTTCTGTCAGTTGTTCAACCAATTCTCTGTCAGAGTACTGATACTTGGTCTGGATAATCAATGAACCAAGAGCAAGACGTAACGGCTTAGCAACCCTTCCGTTTTTACCCTTGAACAGACGTGAGTATTTCTTTTCAAATATTTCCCACGGAATGGCATCTGCCATTTTCACCCATCTGTTTTTAGGGTTCATATGCAGTCCGATAGGTTGGTTAAAATCAAGAAAATTACTCTGTGTATTATCCGTATACTTGTACATTATTTTCAACTCCGTAAATGGTATTTTTTTATAGAAACTGCACGAAAAAAGATTTGATATCTATTAAAACCGTGCACTTTATTATACCACTTCTAGGCAGAAAATGCTGTAAAACCAACGATTATAAGTTGATTTTTGTTTAATCAGCAGACACTAATTAAAGATTTTCGAGTCTTTCTGTCTCTAAATCTTCTACTGAATAACTACCATCGTTAATTTCATTTAAGCGTTCTTTGATATGGGTAATAAGCTCAAGCATTATATTTTTTTCGACTTTCTCTTTCTCATGATTAAACCAGCAAGGCTCGTCATGGGAATCGAATTCATAATATGACGAAAACATATCTTCAGCTTGACTACATAAATCTTGCAATTTTGTATCATTAGCAATAATAGTTGGTTCGTCAATGATATCATCATCGTCGTCATAAACCCATATAGGGCTGTGAATAAATTCATTCATTATTTTTACAGTGAACATCTATTATTTATCTCCTTTCATTTTTTTCGGATAAGCTGACACAATGAATCCATTAGTACCAATGCCGGTTACAACATAATGCTTTCCTTCATAATAGTAGATTCTTTCAAAGCCGTTCCTATTCCCTTTTTGAACCAATTTATTTTCTATAATTGTTCCATGAGAAATCACTTTGCTTAAGTAATCAGGAATTTGTTCTTTCGAAATGCCAAACGCTCTTTCAAAATCTTTTGCATGTCCCGGCTTTTGCCCATTTCCATTTATAATATGTTCAAGACCAGCGGTTGAATTACCTTTTTCTAGCCATACTATTTGATTACTTTTGTCTCTTGTGATGAAAACCACATCATCTACAGAAATTTTAACATTATTATGTATTAGTTCGTTAATAAGCTCTTTTTTGACATCTGATGTTTGGGGCACTTCATTGCTTATTTCTTTTTGAATGTTTATTTCTTTTTGAATGTTTATTTCTTTTTGAACCGCAGCACCATTGGTATTGCCAAAACCACCATGATAACCTGTACCCATTAAGCACTCACCGCCTTTTGGCAGTTTGAACAATCACTGTCGTACTGAATGATTTCTATACCTGATTTTATGTAGTCATCGAATATGTAATCAGGAGTTGATCCATAGACGATTATTCGCTTTGGCTCAAGCTTATGTACAGTTTCATATAGACCTTTTTCAAAATAGTATCTCTCTACTTTTATTTTTATGCATCCGTGAGACCCAACTGCAATGGTTCCACCCTTGGAAACTCCGTCACAACAGAAAGCATATGAACGTTCATCAGAGAATCTAATGTTAGGAATAACAGTAATACCATTTTCCTGTAACCAGTGACCAATAGCTCGGCTTCTGTATGTATTCCACTCTTGCATAACAAGCGGCATATCACGATATAGACTGAAATCAGGAGTAATGACTCCGTCAAATTTTCTTAAAATCGGCAGATATCTGTTAGGTGCGTTCCAAATCCGTTCAAACTCTACATCGTCCTCAAAGAAGTGTACAAAACTATTGAAATCTTTGCTTCGGAGTGATTTTGAAAATACAGTTAGTTTATTCGGGATAGCATCTACAGGCTTGATGCACGGCATTTCCAGACTGCCGTCATAGTCTGCATTTCGTACAAGAAATGAACGAAAGACATCCTTGCAACCTTTTCGGTTATTGTTAATTTTAGACATATTATATAGCTTTCCGGGGATTATTGAGAAAACGGCAGAGAATCCCCTTGTTTAGAATTTAAATGAATTTACCGTTTTCTATTGAATTTATCTCCGAAAACTGCTATAATATTTTTACTATGATACGAATAGCAATATTCGGAGATGAAATCTCTATAGCTTGTTCCAGCAAGTTATAGAGATTTTTTCTTTTTAAAATTAAGAACATTCAAGATGCATCACTCCTTTCACAGTTAATTTTTTTGTATTGAATTTCAGCAGCATCGTATGAGACACCGCATTCTTCAACAATTTCATCTACTGAACAGTCTTTCATTAAATGTGCAGGAACTAAAAGCTCTCCGGCAAAGCATTTTGCTTGCCACTCCGGGTCACTATATGTTTTGACTTTTTTGTTAGCAAAATTTCTTTCAAGTTTAAATCCGCAAAAACAAATAGTAAAATAGTGCCCAAGTTCATGTGCGATAGTCATTCTGTCTCTGCCGTTGCCATTACAAGCACCTTCATATACGCTCTCTCTAATTCTGATATGTCCGGTAAGAGTATTGGTGTCAGCATGAGTACCGAAAGGTAATTCGTTGTCTTCGACTATTTCATAACTGAAATTATCAAATATTTCAGCAAGCACATCCAACAGTTCTGTAATAGGGAAATACTTTTCATTTTCGAGATTTAAAAACTTCCTTAAAATTAAGGTTAAATCTCTGAGGTTTTGTCTGGATTTAGGCTCAACAATATACTCTGTCAAACTATTCCTCCTCTTCTTTTCGCTTTAAGATAGCGAAAATTTGTTTACTGGTTTCTTCGTCTAAACTGTCAAAATGTCTGGCAAAGCATATTGCAAGTTCACGGTTGTTTGAAGAAATATCTTTAATCTTTAATTCAACAGTTTCTCCGGATTCGATAACAGCAGTTTCCAAGTCCTCTTGTTGTTTAGCTGAGAGACTGTATGAGTCTGCTAATTTTTCATACCAAGAGTCAGGCATTTTTTTCTTACCGTTTTCAACAGCTGATAAAAAGGCTGAAGAAACATTTAAGTTTTCTGCCATGTCTTTGAGTTTTTCACCATGTTGTAATCTTAGCTTTCTCAAAAAAGCTCCAAGTATTGTACTCATAGTATTTCCTCCTTAACCAAATTAGGTTAAGGATAATATACACCATATTTATCTTTTTGTCAACCTATTTAGGTTAATTTTGTTTTTCTGAATAACTAATCCATAAATTCATAAGACCACTTACTTGTGGCACAGAAATGTGTCCCGGGTAGGTGGTCTTTTTATTTCTCTAAATTTTTTGGCTCAATCACAAATTTTGTGGGATTTAGGATTCCTCTGGTAGCTACAGCGACT
>CAVEOS010000045.1:0-22519 GCA_963617435.1 Lachnospiraceae bacterium | reverse complement strand
GTCTGGGAAGCGATTGCATTTCTGGCTCGCTGAATCTTGATCACCATCTCCTGCGTTGGAGACTCCACCCGGATATTTCTGCTCATGACTTCACCTCCGGAATGGCTCCAGTCTTGTAACCGACCTCATTTTGCAGATAATCCAACTGCTCCAGACGGATCAATGCTGCTGTCCTGGAGACGCCGAAAATCCTGCAGAATGCTTCAATCTTCTCTTGATCTTCGTTGCTGAAGTGATTTTCATGGCGCATCAGCGGCTTCCCCTGATTCAGGCTCCGCATGGCACGGTCCACCTCCGTCTGCGGCATCAGGATCGCTGCACCTAAGGCATTTGCCTGCCATTCGTTCCAATCCTCCTTCGTCCGCAGCATACGCCGACCGGTTCCATAAGGCTGCAGTTTTTTATGACAGGCAATCTTTCGATCATCCGCATCAAGCTGAAAGAGAATCTGGTGCGCACATTCATGCGCCAGCGTGAACCGGCGCTTTCCACAAAGCTTTCGGATATTCTCCGGACGAATAAAACTCTCATCCATCATGACCTGGTTTTGCTTCAAGCTGATCCTGCGCTGCTTCCCGTCCTCCTCCACCAGATATTCTGCGTCAGTGTAGGCTGTTACTCCATAAACACTGCCGTCATCTGATAATCGTCCGAACGAAACCTTCAGATTCAGGTACTCCGAAGCGAACTGATCGATCGGCGTCGGTAATGCCGCCCGAAACGGATTCTCCGCTTCTAAGCCAAAGAAGAATCTCTGAAAGTCCTGCATCACAGCTGCGGCGATTTCTTCGATATCCTTCTGCGATAAAATCATAAGCACGACTCCTTTGCTTCCACAAACCATTTCGTGTCCTCATTGAAAAGATAGCTCTGATGACCGCCGATCATGACCGTATAACGGATTCCGCAACCGCCCACCTTCGTAGAAGCCGCACGACAAATCTGCTTCAATCGATCAATCTCATACACCCGGCCATCAATCCAGTGAATCAGCCTTGGCCGAATGTTCCCTTCCTCATCCACGTCCAGATTCACCTGGACATACACTTTTCTGCATTTTTGCTCTGTCATACTCTTTGTTCCTCCTGAATCAGCCCTATCCGATCATGCCTGTCGGCATCACCAGATCCACCTTGCGTTCTGCCGGCATCTTGCTTTTCAGAAAAAGCGCACCATTTTTGATTGCCTCTTTTCCAAATCGCTGCCGAATCTGCTCGATGGCAGCATCCAGACGTTCCTGTCGTTCCAGCGACTTCACATCCGTGAATAAGTCATATTGTATCGGACAGTCCTCTTCTACCAGATTGATTGCCCTGACTGTGACGGAACGGATGGAATATTCCCAGCGGTATTGCTTGGAAAACAAGGCAAATGCTTTCTTCGCCAGATACGTCGGACTCTGCGTCGGAATCGGAATCCGGCACTGCCACTCTTTCGTAAGCAGCTCATGGTTGCGGATAGAAATGGCGATTCCTCCGGCACGCTTCCTATGCGCACGCAGCTTGCTGCCAATTTCCTGTACCAGCTCCAGCATTACACACCAGACCTCCGCGTTATTTTCCAGGTCCTGGATCGTTGTAATACCGTGGCCAATGCTTTTGACTGGAAAAACGTAATCCGAACAGGTTACCGGGGAATCATCCAGACCGTTGGCATATTTCTTGATCATCAGGCCATTTTTCCCCAGACGGCTTTTCAGAAAACCATCCGATGCGCCTGCTAATTCCCCAATCGTATGGATACCATAGTCGGACAGCACCTTTTCCGTAGCTCTGCCGACACCGAGCATGTCCGAGGCCGGCAGGTTCCAGATCTTCTCCCGAAACGAATCCTCTTCAATACAGGTGATCGCATCCGGCTTTTTCATATCTGATCCAAGCTTCGCGAAGATTTTATTGAAGCTCACACCAACGGAAATCGTAAGGCCAAGCTCAAACTTCACAGTTCTTCGTATTTCATCTGCAATTTCCAATCCACTGCCTTTATATCTGCTTCCGGTCACATCCAGCCAGCACTCATCCATGCCATATGGCTCAATCCGGTCGGTATAACGTCCATATATCTCACGAGCCAGTCTGGAGAATTTCATATATTGCTCGTAGTGCGGCTCCACAATCGTAAGATCCGGGCATTTCTGCCTTGCCTGCCAGATGGCCCCGCCGGTGGAGACACCGAACGCTTTTGCCGCATAATTCTTCGCCAGGACGATGCCATGCCGTTCCTCCACGGAACCGCATACCGCCACCGGTTTATCCTTTAGCGCCGGATTCAGCATGCACTCGACAGAGGCATAGAAATTATTCATATCACAGTGCAGTATTACTCTGGACATTTTTATATTCCTCCTCTCCGTTCGCGAAAGCACGAACGAAATTTCATTATTACATTGACGCACATCATTTCCTGTGGTACTATATTTCTACGAACTTTATTTCGTGCTTTCGAGGTCATTATAGCAAGTACGATATTTCGTGTCAATAGTTTTACGAGAAATTATGTTCGTGCTAAATATCAAAAACGGAAAGAGGTATCCCTATGGTCTTCAAAGAAAGGTTGAAAGAAAAAAGAACGGAAGCCAATTTAACGCAAGTAGAGCTTGCCGAGAAGGCCGGTGTAACCGCCCGCACGATCCAGAATTACGAGCTTGGCAGCCGCAAGCCCTCCAACATGGTGATCGTTCAGAAGATTGCAGATGCACTAAATACTACAGCAGATTATCTTTTGGGAAGCAGCGGAACCTATGTCGTGGAAGCCCATGAAAAAGGCGGTGCAAAGGCCGCGAGAGATATTGATGAGCTGGTCAGTGAAGTGTCGGGAATGTTCGCCGGCGGCGAATTAAGTGAAGATGCGATTGAAGGTGCATACAAAGCGCTGACTGATGCCTACTGGATTGCAAAAGAAAACAACAAAAAATACGCCCCGAAAACGAGACGTAAGAAATCCGGTCAATAATATTTATCGTACACACTTTTCGATATACTGCAGACTGGAGGTGGTATGATGAACGCGGAGCAACTCTCCCGGGTCGGTGCCAGGCTGGTAAAACGCTGCGGTACCCGCGACCCTTTTGAAATCGCCAGGCAGCTTGGCGTATATGTTATCTTTTGCGAAGACTTCGGTTCCCTCAAGGGAATGTACCGGGTCATCAAACGGAACCGCTTTATATTCCTGAACAATGAGCTGGATGAGCATATGCTGCGCATCGTTTGCGCGCACGAGTTAGGGCACGACCAACTGCACCGGAATATAGCGAAAAGGAACTCCATCCAGGAATTTATGCTCTACGACATGAAATCCAAGCCGGAATACGAGGCAAATATCGTTGCCGCTGAGATTCTGATGGATAATGACGAAGTCCTCAGCTATATCTATGATTATGGTTATACCGCAGAACAGATTGCCTGCGCCATGTCCACAGACATCAATCTGGTGGCACTGAAAATAGCACATCTGGCAACGCTCGGATATAACCTGCGCTCACTGGAGCATAAGAGCAACTTTTTGAAATAGTCTGACTACGAGGAGCCCGATTGGCTCCTCGTTTTTGCCTTATGAGATTCAATTTGTGTCCCATCTCAAAATCACAAGTTTTTCTCACAGCCCATACTTCCGTATGATGTACTGAAAATAATTCTCCAGCTCATACTTTGCAGCGTCCGGGATACGTCCGTGCTGGATGACCTCCGGAATCTCCACGCAGGCTGTATTCTTGCTCTCGCTGGTCTGCACAAAAACCACTCTCTTTCTATCCGTCAAATGCAGCCGTTTGATCTGATACCCGTTATCTAACCAGCATTGGCTTATGTTATTGAAACCCGTCCGGTACCAGAATGACTTCTGATCTGCGCCGACGCCAAGCTCCTCACCCATGATTTCTTCCATTTCTTTGAATGTCAGCGTCACAGAGTGCTTGCTGCAGGTGCGAAAGAACTCCGAGAGCGGGAGCATTTTCATTGCCAGCAACGGTTTCCGATTGAAATCCAGCTGCTGCAGCAGCTTCATGACATCCGTCCATGACTCCGGCAGCTCCAAGGCATTTATGGATTCAAATGAAGTCGAAAGACAGCTGGCATGTACATATGCCAACCTTGCAGCCTTCCGACTCTTGCTGCCGTCAACCTCCACCACGGTTCTTTCCTGGTCAATCAAAATCTTTCGCCCACAGTAATAGCAGGTTCCATTCTGCCGGTTCCATATGCCGCGATAAATGCCTGTTGCACTCCGAATCTGTCGATCCTGAACCCGTCTTTCCACGTAGTCCGTGTCAATGTACGGATTGAACTTTGTATTCACGGGATGATACATGGTGAACAGTACATCCTGAAGAAACTTGATACGAACTTCCCGTTTGTCCGGCAGTGCATAGCAATTTCGCCCCAGCGAGTCCTGATACCAGTATTTGGCAAGAACCTTCTCTTTTGACCATTTCGGATGCTTCTTCTGACAAAGCTCCAGAAGCAAGCCCCGGATATAAACATCCACATGCCTGAAGGCCTGATCAGCCTCCCCGATCTTATGATAGGTCGTCCATCCATCAATTTTCCGGTTTACAGAATCAATCAGCGATTTCTGTGACCCCGTATGATTTTCAATGGTTTCCCGCAGAGACTGCATGAATCGTTCTACAGCGGCCTCCGAAGGTCTTGAACACATGTAGCCATTCCGAATGAAGTATTCGCGGGACATAAAGACAAAGCCGTCATTCACGTTAATTACGCGGGTTTTCTCCGGTGACAGAGTCAATCCCCTTTTGCTCAGAAACCCCTCAACTGACTTCCAAATCTCATGAGCGGTTTGTTCTGTCCTCGCTGCGACGAAAATGTCATCCGCATAACGAACCAGATTTCCGTTCGGATAGTCTCTCTTCGATTCCCCCGGATACAGCCGCTCATATATGTGTTCCTGCAAGCCATCCAGCACCATATTTGCAATAATCGGCGACAGGGTACATCCTATGCCAATGCCTTCCTGCATCGGATACAATTCACCGGCGAACACATAACCGGCTCGAAGAAATTCCTTCAGCACCGATTTATCCATCGGAATGTTTTCCAATATCCAGTCATGACTGATATGCTCATAGCACTTTCTGATGTCTCCAATGAAGGCCCATTCCGGCGCATCTACCCCGGAAAATGCATCCTTGATATATTCGTTCAAATCATAGGCTGATCTTCCCTTGCGATAGGCAAAGGACTTGCGATCACCCCAGGATTCTGCAATCGGATCCAGTGCATAGGAGTATAATGTCTGCATCGCGCGATCATAGTAGGTCTCGATATGAATGCGGCGCTGCTTGCCGCTTTTCGACTTCACTAATAGAAGTCTCGCCGGCAATGCATGGTAACCTTTAGAAGTAAGCGATAAGGCCGCCAGCATTTTCTCCTCCGCGGATGTCCACTTGATCGAATCCACGCCGGATCCGCCATCTGTACTGCAGACATGACGAACTGCCAGCAGCTTCGCGTCCAGCGACCGCACAATTCGCTTCTGCCAGAAGGTAACGGAATCCATTTTTCTTCTATAGGCAAATTTCGCAAGACTCCTTTGCATCTCTGCCAGATTTTCCTCTGCCCGCTGCCAGTCAACGCTGTTCCACAGCTCAGCCATATCTGCATTTTTTGTTGCATTCAGATAATTCCTGCTGTCCATCTGCAGCAAATCGGCATAATGAACCTTTTCTCGATGCGGCCGCCTATCTTCATCTGCATCACATTCCGGTGCGAGTGCAATATCCAGCTCAATCGGACAATGATCCGATCCATTGACGCGAGTATGCATAATGCATTCCGCCAGCATTTCCCTGAGATCGTTGGTGATCAGGAAATAATCCAGCCGCCAGCCCCGATTCTCCTTCCGCTTGCAAAGCCGGTTCGACCACCAGGTATACTTTCCTATTTCGTCCGGATGAATAAGACGGTAAGCATCCGTAAAGCCGCTGTCTATGATGGCCAGCAGATTTTCACGTTCTGTCGACTGAAAGCCCTGTTGATTCAACTCTACCCACTTATTCTCTTCGTAAATGTCGTTATCCGAAATCGGCACGTTGAAATCGCCGCAGACAACCACCGGCTTCCGGTACTTCAGTATTTTAAGATAGCCGGAAAATAATTCATCCCAACGATTTCGATAGTCCTTTCGCCACTCTGACCTCTGTGAATTCGGCACATAGCAGTTCACGAAGTAAAAGCTTCCGAAATCCAATGAAATCAACCGCCCTTCGCAGTTGAAGTCCTTCTCAGGGAATTCGCACCGACAGCTGATCGCCGGGTAGCGGCTTAAAATCAATGTGCTGGAGTATCCCCTGCGCGTTCCGCTGCAGAAAGACCAGTAATCGTAATATCCTTCCGGCACATACTCAGTCAGGACTTCATTTGTCTTTGTCTCCTGGAAGGCGTAAATATCCGCATCACATTTCGTAAGAAAAGATGACAGCCCATGATTCCAGGCCGCCCGCAGACCATTTACATTCCAGGAGATAATCTTCATTTTGACATCTCGCCTTTCTTCGACTCACTTTTCATCCGTAAGTTTACTTTCCCGAATGAAGCTTCAGCTCTCGGTTGTATGCTGCCTCTCTCTGCATTTGAATGAAATCTGCAGGGATCTTCAGCAGTAGCTTAGCTGCATCCGCCGTACATACTTCATTTAAATCATTTTCTTTTAGAACAGGATTCTTCAGCAGCACATCCATAACCGGCGGCTTTTTTTTCAGCTTAATACCGCGTCGCTTGAACTCTGAGCCTACCCGACAGCAAAGATTCGCAGCCATGCTCTGCTGGTACTCCGGGTGCGCGATGTAGTATCTGGAAATCGCATCATCTTTGTCCTGTGATTTGCTTTCAACAGTCTTACACTGCTGGATCTTCTCATCTCTCAGAGAAATTGTACTGCTCTCCGTTATCCCTACGAGAATGCCTATGGCTTCCGGCTTATGACGCAGGATCAGCGATATAAACCGACTGGTATCTATCAAACTCATGTTGTGTATTTTTCAAATATCTCCAGATACTCCTGCTCCACCGCTTCAAATGGCCTCACGGAATAATCCGGTTTTATGTGGATTTCCGGCATCTCTCTGCTCTGCGGTTCCCCAAGCAGTTCCACCAGATCATAAGCCAGCATAGCATCGTCGATTGCCTTCAACTGCATTGCCTCTTCCGAAGATAAATCACTGCCCAGAAACTTCTCATAGATTCTTGCCAGAAGCTGATATTCCGGCAGCTGTTTCTTAAATGGACGCGGCACATCCGACATATAGCACTCACTGGCATCATGCAGGAGACATGCCAGAATCATTCTGTTAGAAAGCCCTCTCACTTCTGCCTCTCTCCCACAGCAAATACAATGCTGCCCCACCGACCAGAAGGTTTTTACTTCTTTTTAAACCAGTTAGCCGCCTGATCCAAAAACAGATTCACTTTATCCTTGTATATGTTCTTCTGCTGTTTCACGAAATCGTTTACCCCGTCCACCAGATTATCCTTTGTATACAACTTTATATTTTTTTCTTCGAGTGTATTGTTTTCTCTGTATCTGGTATCTGTCATCTCATTTTCTGCATATTCTCTTGCCACCTCCGCCAGCAATGAATCCATGATACTACTGTCAAACTCCCGGCAAACATAATCATTCGCAGAAAAATCTTTTCCAAAGTTTATTCCATGCAGCTTGCATACTACCGCTCCATCATGATCCTCCCGATAGTCACAAATACTGCAGCTGTCACCAGCATCTTCTTCCTGTTTCCGGAACCCTGCTCTTTTTAACTCTTCTTCCACACTCATACCGATCTCCTTAGATTCCCACCAAAATAGCAAAACTATTTATGCCAGGAATAAAAATAAATGTCTTCTACCGTTTTATCGTCCTTTAAAGACACTTTGTATGTCTCTCCATCAATTTCTATGGTTACTTTTCCCAGAAGCGAAATCTTAAGCTTATAAGGATAAGCCAGCTCATTATCGTAAACACTTACTCGCTCCCAATCGCTGCCCCATTTCCCATCTGAATTCTTGAACACATGAGCCTTGTAACTGCCGCTCGTATATTTCAGCATGTTTTCATCCGTTATCGTAACGATTTTTCTCTCATGTTCTTCTCCTCCAAAATAAATCTGCGAATCCAAATCACTGTACGTCTGCCCGATCATGCCTGCCTGTACCGCTTCCAGGGTTTTCCTGTTTTCTGCTTTTCGATACATCACAAACATGGCAGCTGAAACAAAAATCAACAGCCAGAGAACCAGTTTAAAAGAACCAGAAGCCAGCTTTTTTCGGTTCTCTGCCACTCTTTTTTTCTCATCACTTTTCCACTTTGCATTCTCTTTTTTGGCGATTTCATTATTCTCCTGCCAATAACGGTCAAATGCACTGGAAGAACCATTTAACCCGGAATTATTCTGCATCCTCCATCACCCCTTCTTCCATACTTTTTACCAGGCATTCTGCTATTAATGCTGGTACCTGGTGCTCCTCCAGCACTTCATAAATATGCCCCTGTTCATCTATTTTGGTCCTTTTTATTTCCACTGTCACATATTCCTGTTCTGACTGAACCATTTCAACGTTCCCGTTCCCTGACATAGGATTCATCCTCTTTCTTTGAATCTGCATATTTTTTAGCAGCAGTATCTACTTTCAATGCAATCATTTCTGCAATTCGCCTTGGTGATGCACTGCACTGGCTTTCTGCCCATGCCTCTGCAACAAATTCCTTAATATCCGTTGCCGCATAAGTTCCCAATTCCTGAATCTGATCTTTTTCTGACCGCTTCTTGTAACGCTCATATTCCGCAACAATTTCCGGCTCCAGCGACAGTTGCAGGATTTCATCTAACTGGTGCGCAATTTCATGTAATACCAGATATCGCACACTATTACAGCCACGAGGGGATGCCCCATTCTTTTCCTCTTTCCGCAGTGTATCCATTAAAGTTTCATAGTTCTCTGCCTGATCAAGATTAATCGTAATCCCATTGAAGCCGGATGATAATGTGTCACCGACATACGTTGTAATATTTCCGCCCCGTTCCAGTCCCGGTTTGGGGCGTTTCATCTTGTCCGGCTTCTTTACACTGATCGAAACAGCCAGATCTCCTGGTTTGATTTCAAATTTCTTCATGTACTCGACGGCTTCCATTTCAGCCTGGGCTCTGACATCTTCCGCAGAATCCATTGGCTGATTCTGTTGATACAATGCTTCTAAACTGCTCTGTATATTTCTCCGCAGTTTCCTCTGAAAAGACTGGGTTGCTCCTATAAACGGGAAATCTAAAAAAGAATACTGATTCTTAACATCCCATATTGTCTCAACCCACTCTCTTGCAACCCGGATATCCATCTCTCCGAAGTCAGCATTTCGGGCAATCCGCTCTGTCTTTACCAGGTTTTCCAGGTTTCCTTTTCCTGCCTGCTGGATTTTCTGTGAAACTGTAGCCGATTTTTCCGCAAATGCCTTCCGAAACTGTGCAGCTCTGTCTTGCCTTACTGATACCTCCGGTGTATTTTCCTTCCATTCATCCGTCACACGTACCGGCAAAGGAACCCCGGCAATTAGAGCTGCCATTGCCCTGTGGCGTCCTTCGTCACCAAATAGGTACGCATTTCCGATCCGGGTTACCGTAATATCATCTTTCAAAAAATAGTTCCGGGCACAGGCACCGATTACATCTTTTCTCTGTGCCAGTTCCGTCAGTTTTTCTCCCGCGCGGAGTCTCGCAGATACCACCGGAATCTGTCTGGCCATATTGATATAATCCGAATACGATGTTGTTTTATAAGACCAGAAGTTTGGATCGTCCATACCGCGAATTTTTTGTATCGCTGCCGGATCTATGTATGTTTTCTGCACTGTACTGTAAGAAACATGCTGATAACGGTTCGGATTTCTGGTATATCGCTCATAATCAGAACAGGCGGCCTCTTTTCTCCTTCCGGGACCCGCCGGATCCGAATATCTTCCCATTTCCCAATCCTGTACAATCAGACTATCCAGAAATGCATTTCTGCCGCTTCTCACTACAGGTGGAACCGCTTTCGCTTCCACAATTTCCTGAACCGGAGTCTGCGTGGTCTGCACCGAACTGCTTTTTGTCTGAACTGCCCAGGCCGATTCCTGCCTTGTCAGATAAGTTTCTACTCCAGGCAAAACGACGGTTTCCTCTTCCGGAGTACAAAACGCATTGATTGTTTCCGTAGTTTGCGCGGATGTAAAGTTCTGCACTTCCTTCGCACGAACCGTTTTCTGATCCGAATGAAAATTTGCCATAGATGCCGGTGTTGAAAACTGATCCTGGACCGTATGGAATTTTCCGGCCTGCAATGACAGACTGGTATCTGCACTCCCCAGAAATGCAGACAATGGCCCTGTTTTATCCATTTCTGCTGCCAGAGAAGTACTTTCGCCCGATGCAGTACCGCGGGTTCGTCCGGAGGCATGACTGCCTCCGCTTCCCCCCGAAGCCCCACTCACGGATCCGCCAAGAATACTGGCTGCCTGGGTCAAAGCAGACAAACTGACCTTAAACGAATTTTGCAGGACACTTCCCGTTGACGCATACGCGCCATACATTCCCCCTGCCAGACTGATATTCTGAGCCGTTTTTCTCGCACGCTCCTGAATCTCAAACAAAGCCTGTTCCTTTTCTTCTTCTACCGCAGCGAGCTCATTCTCCTTATTTTCCAGTTCATAACTGGTACTGTCCAAGTCTGTTTCAACATCCCACAGTTCATTCTCTGCCTGTATTTTTTCGCCTTCCAGCGCAGAAATACGCGTATAGTCCGGATTACCATCCTCATCCGTGTCTTCATAAGCCGCAGCAATTTCTGCTTCCAGACAGGAGATAGTACTTTCCAACGTACGTTTGCTGCTGGATAATTCAGAAACACGCCCTTTCAGATTTTCAATCAGATTTTTTGCAGATAACTCATGGCTGCGGATGCCCTCCGCAATTCTTACAAAATCTCTTGACCTAACAGCCATATAGATTCCTTTCTGCCGGTTCCGGTTATGCTATATCATCCGACGTACGGCATATCCGTTTCATGTATTCCATGGTCTTCATCCAGTCCTGTTTGATATCCTCTGAAACATACCCATCGCGCAGCAGCTGATTCACCATACGCAGACAGCATGACCAGTTTTTGCTAGAAGTCTCCTGAATGACCGGATATACAGACTCTCCCTGTACAAGCATTGCCTTCAAAAAGCGCATATAATGCCCCGCCAGATTGTAATAATAATTGTTGTCCTGGATATCTATATTTTTATAAACCCGGAACAGTGCATTGTATTGCTTACAGAAGTATGTCAAAACCGAGAGGTCTGACGATGCTGCATTTGTCAAGCGTTCAATCCGCTGGCGATGCAAATACGCAAACTGGGCTCTCAGTTCCAGCAGCACAATATCATTTGCGCCTTTCCAGACCTTGTCGTAACCACTCCAGGAAGAAAGAATTGTCTTCGCAGAACGGTTGCGGTAATCTACGATTTTCCGAAATTCCACAAACATATCCCGCGTCTGATTCAGGAAAATGGAACGGTTTATGTCCTGAAGCGCAACAAATTCCTTAAATATGCGAAGCACAAAGCCAACCAGATTCCGGTAGAGCACATCGGCCCGTGTACGATATTCCAGAATTTTCCGGTTTATTCCATCCGATGAAACCGGATTGGCTGGGTTTGGATGTTCCAGTTCATTCTGTAATTGTCCGGCAAGTTTCAGTGCCGTAGAATGATACTGTTCCGCCAGCCGGCAGTACTTCCAGAAACCAGCTGCATATTCCTGACAAAAAGCAATCAATTCCTCCTCTATATCCTGACCGCGCCCAAGAAGATCTTTTGCTTTTTCAAGCAGCCGATCTGTCTCCGCGTCCAGCCTGCTGGAAATATATTGCCCGGACTCATAAATAATACGATTATAATTCGGATGCGCTGCCAACAGTCCAGCTTCCGAAAATGTTTCATAATCTACATAATGCCCGATGTCTTTCATGACATTTTCTGTCTCTTCCATCAGAACCGTATTGAGTTTCGGAACATCATGCAGTGACTTCAACGCTTCGAACAGTGATAAGAAATGACTGATTGTATGCAGATACATATCGTCAGAATAACTATCATAATTCTTCGATAATGTCATATACGCATAATATTGATTTGCGTAACTCCAGCACAATTTCTTTAGATTACGGGTGAGCGCTCCGGCAATTTCTTTTTCTTTCTTTTCACAGACAAATTTTATCTCTGCCATATGTTTCTTATTTTCCGCAATGTCATCCGCATCTGTAAGACGTTTCTGTTTTTTCCTCAGATTATCCAGATCACGCTCCAATGTCTGAAGTTCCGTCTGTTTTTTATTAATATCAGATTTTAAGGTCTGAGCCTGTCCTTTTAATAAACCAAACTCAACCTGCATCTTTTCCTGCATAATTCCGGCACTTCTTGCCAGCAGAATCTGATAAGTCTGATTTCCTCTTAACCGCTCAAAAAGCTGTGTATTGGTTGGAGAATCATACTTTTTCGCAGAAACATCTTTTTCCCATTCGCAAACCCGCATTTTAAATGGCTTCAGCAGATTCTCATAGAAAATAAGGGCATAACCCGTTCCAAACGTGCCCTGTTCCTCCAGCTGTTCTGCAGATGCAGACATGGTGCTTCCCAACAGATTCCGGTCATCCTGAGCCGTAATCCGGTGTCCAAGCTTCAGGCCGGTATTCTTTAACACTTCCGGAGCCATGGCAGTGGGCAGCTGGTCCGCAATAACAATGCCTTCTCCCAATGCGCGCACCTCTGCAAGCATTTTTACAAGATATTTGGTAGCTGATATCTTCGGATCAACGGAACCGCCTGCCGGATCATCGGTCGTAGGCCCAATTAGATTATGAGCCTCCTCATAGAAAATAATGTGCTGAATTTCCCGCTTCCATTCTGCTTCCGGTTCCACAGAAACATCACTGGTTTTGCGGATTTTTAATACCTCCCGGATCAATGTTGAGATCAAAAGAGACATAAAGTTTGCAGGTCCTTCTCCCAATGCTTCCAGTTCAATAATAACCGGACGGCTCAGCCATTCTTCTGGTTCCAGGCTGGATCTCCGCACATTATAAACATTACCGATTTCACGCCTTAACAGGCTTCCGATCCGGACTTCCATAACCGAGCGGATATTAGATTTTGACTCGCCCTCATATCCCGACTCTTCTACTGCAACCTTTAAGGAATCATATAATTCCTGCATGGTCGGATATTCTTTGTTTCCCTGATTTCGCTCATTGATATTCCAGCCTTTATCGAGATAAACCTTTTCAATACAGCTGTCTATCAAAAACGGAGACGGCGGGATCAGTTCAAAAGCCCCGGCAAAGACTGCATTCAGGTTCGCGATGTGTTCTGCCAGCGTTAAGCCAACCGGAAACTGGAATGGATTGATATGCAATGGGAAATACGTATCTGCTCCTGGAGAAAATACGCAAAGATCCTGCATCCCGTCAATCATTGCCAAAGCCCTGTACTCCTGCTTTGCCGGTTCCAGAACAAGGAACGGCACCTGCTGCTTAGTATCCCGCCAGAGTGTGGTTACCAGATAAAGCATGGTATTGGTTTTTCCTGCGCCTGGAACGCCCGCTATGAATGCATGCTTTTTAAAAAGCTTTACCTGGAACGTTACGTCATATCCCATGGAACTGGTTCCAAGAGAGATCACCTCATGAAGTTCTTTTGTATCTTTATCGATCTCAGCTTCTTTGGAAAATGGCGTCGGATCCGTTTCTTTCTGACATTCAATGGACTCTCCCGGATACAGAATCGGAAACGAAAACATGGGACGGATTTCTTCCAGCGTATACAGCGACAGAAACGGCGCAACATAGTTGTCAGTCTCCTTTTCTGCATGCAAAATTCTTGCATCACTCTCATACAGGCTGAAACCACTTTCTGAAGACATGGATTCTATGAGATACGTACCGGATTCTACTGCCTCTGCTGCAACACTGTCAGCAAGCATTACCGCAATATCCTGGGAATCCGCAAATGCAACAACATTCGCCAGAAACTGCGGAAACTTCATTAGATTTCCCAGGTACTTGTCCCAGGATTTTACAATCGTATCGCTGTTATCATCTCTTCCCTGAACCCGGTCTGACAGTCTTCTCCTGGTTTCTGCATACGGAAGTCTCTGACGAATTGCCTGGGTATGTTCTACCGGGAAAATATCAATGCGAAGGACGGCACTCCGGTCATAACCCTCCATCAGTTTCAGCACATTATAAAGGCGGCCATTTTCACACGGATCCCATTCCATAATGGAATACAGATTTACTTCTCCAGCCCCATCTGTACTCAAACGGTTCTGAGCCGGAAGCGAATAATCCTTCTTTGTCAGAAATGCGCCGTAAGCAAACTTCTTTTCCAGTATGATCCGCCCTGCTTCGTCTACCGGCCTTTTATTAAAACTCAGCATGACATCCGCATCTGACGCAATTTCACAGACAATATGAGACCGGTTTCCAGCTTTAATTTCTTCTGATGCAGCCTGAATTTCTTCCGGTTTGGTTTTCCCAATGCTGTATTTTTTTACTACGCCGGAAACATTCGTCAGCCGGAGCAGCGGAATTTTAGAACCATCCGACAATAATTCTTCCTCTACCGAAAAGTCTCTGGCAATTTCATAACAGAAAAAATCATAATATGTGCTCAGAACAGAGGTCGTTAAAAATTCCCGGATTCCATCCAGTTTTTCCTTTTTCTGTGCGGTTGCATAAAAAATAATGGACAGATGGTGCCCCTTGGAAAGTCTTTTATCCGGGTTATAGTAATACAGTAAATGGAAATAAACCCCGGAAGTATATCCAAGCCGGTGCAGCTGCCGGAGAAAAACACCATGCTTATCCATGATGTTTTCAACTCCAGAGCCATCAAATACACTGTATTTGGTCAAGGTCAAATCCGGCAGTTTATTGACGGAAAAACAAAGATAGTATAACTGAGCCATTTAAAAAACTCCTTCCAGCGCTGCAGCCAGTCTGTCATATTCCGCATCCAGTTCACTTTTTGTCTGATCACCGGCTTCAGCAATTTCCTGAAACTCCTGGCCGCTTTCCTGCAGATTCTCAGCCAGCTCACTGCCTGTTTCCGAATAGTCCCCTGTCATTTCTGTAGCTTTTTCGGCATCCTTTTTTTCCGTCTCGCTGTATTCCTGGGACTGCTCCGATGTCTCTTTTAAAGACTCCCCTATTTCCGTTCCTGGTTCCCGGATTTCACTCTCCACAGTATTTTTTGCAATTTCTGCTGACTCCGTTACTGCCTGATCCAAACTCGCCTTATCGTCATCGTCTATCGCTTCAATCTGCTCCATAGCAGCATTAGACGCTTCCGCTTCTTCTAATTTGGTTTCCGCATTTTCCTGGACTTCTTTTCCCCGTTCCTGGTCATACTCCACTTTTCTGCTCTGCTCTAATTTTAAGCTTCCCATTCTCATTCTCCTTTTTCCCGCACGTTATTCCGAGTTCCATCCCCTCAGCCAAGCAGTTTTTTACAAAGTCCGTTCAGCCACTCCTCATCCGGGGTCTGATATGGCCGGAACCGCTGATTATCTCTTGCCCGGTTGTAATAAATCGCATTGCTCTCACTCATCAGACTTGCATCATTTTCCCCGACAAAGCGTGAAAATTCTTCCTGCGGCATATCAAACGCTGTCCGCAGATTAAAATATGAAATCATGTTATTGTCATCCTGCTCCATGGCATGATAGCTGTCCTGCCAGAGAATCATATGGATTCCGCATTTGGCCCCATCTTTCACCAGCAGATGGAAAATTTCTTTCGGTGAAAGCTGCGGCTTACCTGTGCTTTCTGACATAAGATTAAACAGGCTGTCAATATCTTCTCCCTGGGAAAGTTTGATCTCTGATTTCAGTTCTTCTGCCCGCTGATATCCAAATACAAAGAAATACTGTTCCTGATCATCCGGAAGCCCTTTCTTCTGAAGCTGGTCGTACAGATTGGAAAGAACGTTCTGTGTCTCCGCTTCCTCTCCACAATGAATGTAATGAACATATTCCGGAAGCAGTTTTTCCGCTATCATCTTCGGAATATCTTCAAAATATCCATCTTCCAGCGGCTTACAGTTCAGGAAATAGATAAATGGCTTTTCGGGAACTTTTCCGTATCTGACCTTATAGTTAATACAAAGACTGAGCATCGCGAACGCAAACATGTTCCTTGCTTTCTCCGTATCATTTCCGACCATCAGCAGGTTTGCATTTTCCTTACGCACCAGGTCCATATTCATATTTCCGTCAATACTAAGCGGCTCTCCTACATACAAACGCCCTGGGACCGGGCAGTCATCCGGCTTGTAATTCTCAAACTGATTGAAAATGCTGTATTTGTTATCCTCAATGTTGGATAAGAGAATCCTGGTCGGTTTTCCGGCATAACTGAGCGTTTCTTCGCTGATTTTCTTCAGCATCTCTCCGTGTTTTTCCGGTGGAATGTAGGCAACCCGGAAATGACTGTTGTACTCCTGATTGCCAGCCTCTGAGTTATAAACGGCACGTCCCGGATCGTCAATGGAAATCTGGTCAATCTCCGAACTGCCATGATCCAGCAGCAGATTCGCATCCGCTTTTGAACACTTCAGCACAATTCTCACTGCCATCTGGTCAAATACAGAACGGTCAATTCCCGTAATGTTAGAGTAACTCTGGGAAGCCAGAATCATATGAACGCCAAAAGCACGTCCCTGACGTACAATCCGTTCCATAATTGCTGCTGACTTTTTCGCAATCTCATCATTTCCATTGGAGAATAACTCATGAAACTCATCCATAATCACCAGAATCCGCGGCATCTTTTTGTCAGAAGCACGGTATTCCTCAATCTTATCAACATGATTTTTCTTAAACAGATCGGCACGGATCTTCTGCTCCCGCTCCAGTGCAAGCAGAATATTGTAACCAAATTCCCGCTCGCTTTCAATTGCAATAACTTTAAAGGCCGGAAGGACATAATCCGCATATATTTTAAATTCGACTCCACGCTTGAAATCTACCAGATAAATGAGAAGTTCATCCGGTGAATACTGGCTCAGCGCTTTTAAAATAATGGTATGCAACAGACTTGACTTACCAGAACCTGCAACACCGGCAATCAACGCATGATGGCTTCCTCCGGTACCCAGTGTCAGATACTGCACATCCTTTGCGCCGTGAATACCAATTGGAATCCGGATTCCATCCCTGGTGGAACTGCTGCTCTCAGCTTCACTCACCTTATCAATGTCAATCACAATCTTATCCGCATTCTTGATTCCTTTTTTCAGCGTTTCAATGATCTTCTCCATCTGGACCGCATCCGGCATCCGGAAATTACTCCAGATCAAAGGGGTATCGTTTATTGTTTCATCCTGGCAGGCAGTCCATGTACCATCTTCTCGGAACTGGAATTTCTGACATCCGACCTCAATATTTTCAATAAATGGGTGAGAACGCTCTGAAACCTTTTTAAACTGGCTCTCATTCCGGTACATTACCGTAAACACACCACATCTGGGACCAGATGCAATGATCTGTTCCAGCATTTTAAGGGACTGATCTGTTAATCCCGCCGGGAAATCCATCAGCATTAAAATCTGATATGCTTCTGCATTCTGTTCTGCTTCGCAGTTATATTCATAAATATTTTCATACTTTCCCTGAAGGCATCGCTGTGTAACGTTGGAAATATGATCCGTCATAACCTTCAATTTCTGTTCAATGTCTGCCGGAGCTGACCAAATTTTTCCATTAATCACTTCACTGGTCCGGTCATCTGCAGATACCAGCTGCGTGAACATTGCAAAGCTGCTTCCCAGACTGACCGGGTCAATGAATGTAAAATTGACCTTTCCTGGCGGAAGCATCATAAACAGGCGCATTCCCAGATCGCAGGCACTTTTTACAGCCTGATTCTTTCCTTCTTCATCATACTGGAACAGATAATGAAACTCTGGGTCGAAAGATACACAATGCGGAATCCGCAATGACGGCTCCTGATACAGAAAATAGTAATGCTGATTCAGGAATTGTTTCGTATAATCGCAAAGCCCCAAAGCCTCACTGTCATATTCCAGTGTGCCAATATGTACATTCTTTGGCATTGTTTTATAGCATTCATATGCCTCAAAAGAAGGTTCCTTCGCATACAGATGGGAATATTCCTGTGCAAATGCTTCCGGCGGATATTTCCGGAAAAAGGTATCTGCAAGTTCATTCAGTTTTTTCTTTTTCCATTCGGCATTCTCCTGTTTCGCCTGTCTGTTTTTTTCCGGTCCAATGCTCTTTTGTGCTGTATACTGTCCGGCAATTTCCGGAACCTGCTTCTGCAGTGCTTCCCAGTCAGCAGCTGTCGACTGCATCCACTTATCCGCAAATGTCTGATACTGCCGGTGCAAGTCCTCCCGGTCCTGAACCAGCTGGCTGCGAAGTGATGCAAGTTCCTTCTGAATCAGTGTTTCCGCAGAACGGCTGGCATTATACAAAGTTCCACACGCACCTGACAGTTCTTTCTTTTTGGAGCTTCTCAGCGCCTCATTCAATCGCTCAGCCAGATCTGTAAAATCAATCTTTCCATTCAGAATATCCTCTATCGTCATGGGAACCTGCTGCGTTTTTTTGCTTTTCTGACTCTCATAAAGTTCTTTTTCTGCAACACTGCCTTCTGCACTATAAATCAGTGCAAGGGCCTCCTGGCATTTTTCAATTCTACTTAAGATTCCACTCTTTCCTTTCAGATTATCAGAAAGAACTTCCTGCATGCCTTCTCTGGATTGTGCTAAAGAATCTTTTATTCTTCCGCCATAGTACTCTGCGCTCTGCTTTCCCTGAGAAGTAATCTCTTTCCATTCAACGGTTTCTTCTTTTTCCCGTTGTTTTTCTGTGTTTGCTGCCTCTTCCATGACCTTTCTGCACTCTTGATCAAATACAGCCAGATCTTTTATAAAATCAGGGAAAATCTGTAAAGTATATTCCATCCTGTACCACACCTCCTATTCATTACACTTCAGCATCGATACCAAGCTCACGAAAAATTTTATGGAAGCTTTCTCTTCCCAAAAGCTTCTCTGCCGCGCCAAAATGATATGCTTCCACTGCATTCCACACTTTTCTATGACGGTTTTCAATTCCGGCAATTTCTCCCAGTTTATTTTGAAGCTTCTTTTCATTCGTTTTAAAATCAGAAAATTCTTTTTCAAATTTCTGCAGCTGCAGATCCCGTGTCTCCTTTAACTTCAGGAAATCATTCCCCCAGGAATCCTGACTCTCCATTTCTTCCAGAGCAGCCTTTCCATGTTCTGAACGCCAGAGAATACTGCCAAGCTTCACCTTATGCCGGTAAAAATCTTCTTCCGGGCATTCTTCCATTTCACTTACTTCCCGCAGCATTTTAGACGCATCCCGGTCAGCCTGAATTATTGAGTTTCTATATTCTTCTGCTTTCATGGCACAATCCAGTTCCAGACAATACAATGCCTGTTCCGTTTCATCCAATTTCTGCCACAATTCAAACAGTTTTTCTTTTCCCTTATTCAATGCCTCCTGCATTTCTTTTCCATACTGTAAAATTCCTGTCTCTGCCTTGCATTCCAGTTCCTGCTCCATAATTTTATTCTGAAAAGCAGCCCTTGCTGCTTCTATCAGGTGCTGGATTCCCAGATAAAAGGTATGTTCTGCACCCTCTGAAAACTTCAGTGCATTTTGCATATCCGCATCGTTTTCGCAGTCAAATCCTTTTTTTACCAGCTCCATATCTGATGCACATTCATGTTTTGCCAGAAGGCGCAGCCAAAAAACATCCGGTGTTTCCGGCATCCACTCCGTAAGTCTATAGGAAAGTGCTTTTGCCTCCGAAAACTGCCTGTGCTCTATTAATTCCTGCACCTGTCTGTATTCCGTTGCCACATTTTCGTGAATGGCTGGCTCACTCACTGTCTCAAATTCCTGTAAATTGCCGCAATAACAGCATTTGTCGCTTTGATGCATATATTTTCCGCACTTTGCGCATTTTACTATTTTCATAATGCAGAACCTCCCTTCTCAGCCAGTTCTTTCTCAAGCGCCCGGACCTTTCCCTGCAGCTCTGCTGCATTCATCAGCTCCCCAGCCATTTCCGCCATCTTTTTCTCAGCCTGGTAATCCGCAGATACTGGATTTTCTGCTTTCTTTGTCTGTTCAGAACAGGTTTGATGTACATTTACTGCAAACCGGCGTATTTCATTTGCCCATTCCCTGCGCTGTTCCCTCGCCTGCTCAGAAATCGCTTCCCGCTTCTTATCTGCCTCATTTTTTTTATCTGCTCGTTCTACGAAAATTCCAAAAATCAGGCCAATCACAGCACCACCAATCAAACAAATCAAAATCAAACTTCCAAATTTATCCCAATTAAAAAGGAGCTCCCTGTCACAATCACAGGTTAAAATCGCAGTTCCAACATTAAAAACTTCAGCCACAAATCCCACTGCCATCAAGGCAAATGACAGTGCAATTCCTGCACCAGCTCCTATTAATATACTAAATATGATCGTCAGCATAACAAACCTCCTTCTTTTTGTATAAATCTCCTGCTTTGCTTACATAATATCCAAGCAGAAATATCCAGATCAGCACGGAAATACACTGACTGAATGAAATATTGTAAATCAGCCCTCTTCTGACATCTCCCCTGAAGAATTCCAGAAAAAATCGGCCGATACTATAAAAAAAGAAATACCAAAACAGTATTTTTTTCTCTTTCCAGTGCGGATGGTTCAACAACTGGCAGAGAACACAGAACACTCCGAATTCGAAAACTGCTTCAGCCAGCTGTACCGGAAAACGATCGTTTACATCCGACTGATTTTCTATTAGAGTAATGTATCTTACCGCAAATGACCCATGATAAACTTTCCCATAACAGCAGCCTGATAAAAAGCACCCGATCCGCGCAATTGAATGGAACAGCGGAATATTTACTGCCAGTATATTCAAGGCAGCCTGATCCATCCTGTTTTTTTGCGTTTGCAGACAAATGGCATACGTTATAACCATTCCAAATAAACCGCCATAAAACACAATTCCTGTATCAGCTAATGTCTCCCACGTAACTGGCTTTCCTGCTCCTATGCTCCGGTAAATACCAGTTAAAAAGCCAAATATCTTTGCGCCAAACATCATTCCGACTATGGAAAGGAACCATAATTTCAGGCTTTGGTACAAATTATAATTTTTTAATGCCATTAGCATGATATAGACACAGGTCGTTAAAATAAAACCAGCATATGCGCAAACCCAATATGCAGGAAATCCAAATATATGAAAATTCACTGTATCCATTGTAAACACCCAGTTCACCCCCCTGATTGTCCGATTAAAAAATTCACAAAAATAGACTTCTCTTTTGCTTGAATTAAGATTTCTCAAACTTCCCACACCAGTAAGGTGTGCTGAACCTTGAAAATTCACACAATCTGTTCGATCCTCCTGATCATTCGGCCGCTCTGCATTCTCCTGCTCCTGAACACTCAATCTGTTCAGTCTTACCCGGCTCCCGGCATTCGTACCTACTGCCAGTACGTCATTCAGGAAAACCAGATTCATTCCCCATATGTTGATGTGCTCCCCATACTGAAGCTGCACGTTTTTATGCAATCTTTTATTGTTCACAAAGGTTCCGTTCGGACTGCAGTCCTTGAGCATCCACCCGCCTGCAGCCCGCTTTAATATCGCATGCTGAAATGACACATACGAATTTTCACCGTTCTTCAAATAAACAATATCATTATTTTCTTCTGTTCCGATGGAAACAGTTTCATGATCAGACAGCACGTATTTTTCATACGTTTTGATCGTCGACTTATCTGTATGCACTGTAAAATACAGCCGTTCGCCAGATTTCGTCTTACAAGCATATGCAGCATTTTCCAACAATTCGCTATCACCGCAAGATGCACCTCCAATCAGAATTTCTGCATCGCTTTTTCGAAAAATCCATTTTTGAATCATCCGCCCGATAAGCATGGTATTCTTTTTCTCCTGAATATGCCTTGCATTTTTTCAGACGGTCATCCAGCTCCTTTTTGCGCAATTTCATATTCACGTAATAGTCATATTTTTTCTTTTTTGACGTCGAAAAAGGAACAGTCCGCCGCAGACAATCGCCAGTAATCCGCCAATGATAAGAATTCCCAATTTATGCCCTCACTCTATAATTGCCCTTCGCACATTGCATATTTTCTGCACGTTTTTGAAAAGAATAGCAAAATTTTATTCTTACGACAATCCAGGCCGGATTTTTAGACACCTGACTTTCATTTTCTTTCACGCAGCAGGCCGATCATTTAAATAAATTTTTTCATCGATATTTTGAACAGCAAGAGGCCCGGGGCTTGCGTGCCCCGGGCCTCTCCACTTTTGCCATCAATTAGATGCTTTTTCGTAACTGTTTAGAACCCCCTGTTAATCCGAAAAAGCTCTTGGTAAAAACAGAGAATTTTCAGAAGGGTG
>CAVEOS010000044.1:0-22642 GCA_963617435.1 Lachnospiraceae bacterium | reverse complement strand
ACTGGAAGAGAAATTTGATGATATTGTTAATCAGACAAACAAATTAAGAAAAGGTCTGGAAGAGATTTTTAAAGAAAAAGGCATTCCAATGCAGACGGTTGGTGTGCGAACTGTATTTAACATTTTACTTACAGATGTAAAAATTGAGAAATTTCGTGATATTCAGAGATCTGATTTCGAAATGAGAAAGAAGATTGATTATCTGCTGCTCATGGAGGGAATTTATATATTGCTGTTTACGATAACAACGGCTGTGGCAATTACAATTGGACTGGTATGGGTAAATATTATCCGTCCGGGAGATGGTGTTGTGTTATCAGAATCTGTTGATTCTGTAACAGTAACTGAAATGCCGGGTATATATGATACACTGCTGGATTTGATTCCTACAAATATATGTGAAGCTTTTGCCAACGGTTCCATGCTTCAGATTATTGTATTTTCAGTATTTGTAGCTGTTGCGATCATGCTGCTTGGTGACAAAGCTACTAAGGCAGAGCGTGCATTTAAAATGGGTGCAACTATCATGTACAAAATTATTGACATTATTGTACTGTACATTCCAGTTGGCGTTTTTGGACTTATGACAAATGCAATGGCAACATATGGAACATCTATTTTAGGAAATATTTTTAAATTCATTATTACAGATTATTTGTCTGCTTTTACACATTTATTAATTGTGTACGTTCCGCTGTTATTATTTGTGGCAAAGGTAAATCCGATCAAATATCTGAAAGTTGTATTTGAATCCTGGCTGGTTGCATTTAGTACCTGTACATCTATGGCTGCATTGCCGGTTTCTATGAAAAATGCGAAAAATAAACTTGGAATTTCGGAAGAAACAGCAAGTTTTGTACTTCCGTTTGGTGCTACAGCAAATATGGATGGTACAGGTATCTTTTTTGGCCTGATCGTTGTTTTTGCAGCGCAGGTTGCAGGGGGACAATTGACAATCGGCCAGATGGCATCATTAGTTTTACAGGCAACACTTTTATCCGTTGGTTGTGCAGCTGTCCCTCAGATTGGACTGGTCATTGGAACAACAATGATTACTACAATGGGACTGCCTGTGGAAGTGATCGGACTTGTGACAGGCATTTACAGAATTATCGATCAGATTCATACAGCAACAAATTCAACAGGAGATCTGGTTGTAGCTGCATGTGTGGCATCTACAGAAGGTACATTAGACCGGAACGCACCGGCTTATGCTTCCGATGAAAAAGAATCCAGACGTATGGATAGAAAGGTAAAACAGATTGCAGCAGAAGCAAAAGAATGATTCGCAGAAGTGAATGTTTAGGCATGCATGATGCCAGATTGATAGAAAACCGCTAAAACAGACAACAGATTAGAAGTTTGTCTGTTTTAGCGGTTTAAATTTTCTTTTATTATTCTACTTTTTCTATTATTGGCACCGTTAATAAAGTCAGCAGCAAAGGAAAAATAGCTGTCATCTGCCAATATTGTACTCCGACAGGGGTATAATATCAACAGAGGATATGAAAAATCACGCAAAAAAGCAAAGCGTTGAATTTGAATTGCATAGGAAATTTTTCAGATGTTAAAGTGATAGAAAATTTGTTATAATACAAAAAGATATTTTGGCTCATAGATAACCGGAGCATGAAAAAGAATAACTACAAGTACCATCTGATCATAGGGGGAAGTCGTATGAAATATACAGAAAACGGAATTCAGTATCATATCGGTTTAAAGCAGGGAGATGTTGGAAAATATGTCATCTTACCGGGGGATCCGAAGCGGTGCGCAAAGATTGCAGCACTTTTCGATGACGCGCGTCTGGTGGCCGATCACAGGGAGTTTACGACCTATACCGGATACTTGGACGGTGAGAAGGTCAGCGTGACTTCTACGGGCATTGGAGGGCCTTCTGCGGCCATTGCAATGGAAGAACTGGTGCGCTGCGGAGCGGAAGTGTTTATTCGTGTGGGAACCTGCGGAGGCATCCGTACAGATGTCAAAAGCGGGGATCTGGTGATTGCTACTGGAGCGGTTCGTATGGAAGGAACCAGCCGGGAGTATGCGCCGATCGAATTTCCGGCGGTGGCGGATTATCATATTGTGCAGAAACTGGAAGAGGCTGCGAGGGCAAACGGCTATCCGTGTCACATCGGTGTCGTTCAGTGCAAGGATTCTTTTTACGGACAGCATGAGCCGGAAAAAATGCCGGTAGGTTATGAACTGACCCAGAAGTGGGAGGCCTGGAAACGGCTTGGCTGTCTGGCTTCCGAAATGGAATCTGCGGCATTATTCGTGGTGGCAAGTTACCTGCATGTAAAAATCGGTTCCATTTTTCTTGTGGTAGCTAATCAGGAACGGGAAAAACTGCATCTGGAAAATCCGGTGGCGCATGACACCCAGGCTGCGATCAAAAGTGCGATAGAGGCCATTCGTTTGATGATAAAAGAGGACAAAGAATAGCGTGGATAACAGTAATGGCAGGGAAACTGGTGGACTGATTCTGGCAGCAGGATTGTCTACCCGCATGGGACAGTCAAAACCCCTGACAAAATTTTTAAATAAAAACCTGATAGACCAGACCATAAAAACAATACAGGAAGCCGGTATAGAAAACATACAGATAGTAACAGGGTTCGAACATGAACGGGTGGAAGCATATTTGCGGAAGAATTATTCCTCAGACTGCGTGCATACGATCTGGAATCCAAATTACGGAAATGGAAGTATTCTGACCTCCATCAAGACAGGCTTACCGAGGCTGGCAGATTGTGAATTTGTTTTTATCCAGCTGGTAGATTTACCCTGTATCATGTCGGAGACATACCGAAAACTATTGGAAACAATGCTTATGTCTAGGAAAAAAGCAGTCATTCCAACCGTGGACGGACGTCGTGGACACCCGGCATTGATCAGCATGGAACTGCTGTCAGACATTCTTTCTTATGAAGGAACTGCCACTGGTGGTGGCCTGCGTGGCTTCTGGAAACAGCTTGGCGATGAGATGATGGAACTTCCGGTGGAAGACCGTGGCTGTGTCATGGATACGGATACGAAAGAGCAGCTGAAGGAAGCAGAGGATTATATGTATAGCAGACTGGGCATAAAACGGATAAGGTAATGGAGTGTAGTAAAATGCAAGGTGTGAAAGAACTACTGGATGATATCAAGCGGACCGGAGAAGGTTCTCTGGAATTAGAAATAGAAGACATTGTATATGAGCGGAGATTTTACAGACCGGAGCGGCTGATCATTCTCGGCGGCGGCCATGTGGGACAGGCCATCAGTAAATTTGCGCCCGCAGTTGGTTTTTATGTCATTGTGGTGGATGACAGACCATCCTTTGCAAACCGCAGCTGTTTCCCGGATGCGGAAGAAGTTTATTGTGAAGAATTTGAAAAAGCGATTGATGAGATTCAGATCGGTAGCAACGATTACGTGACGGTTGTTACCCGTGGTCATCGCTTTGACCTGACCTGTCTGCGAAAAGTATTGAGTGGCATTTTCCCACGCTACTTAGGTATGATGGGGTCCAAACGCCGGGTGGCAGGTATTATTGATCTGTTGCAGGAGGAAGGAAATGCGCCGGAAACAGTGGCACAGATCCATATGCCAATCGGATTAAATATCGGTGCGTTGACAGTTCCGGAGATCGCCATTTCCATCGTGGCGGAGCTTATCGAGGAGCGCCGGAAGGGCACGCCGAGACGTTCCCACAGTCAGCTGCTGACCTGTACGGATACCGATCCCAGCGTGGTTGAAATGCTGGGGGATCCAAATGTCGGAAAAGCTATGCTGCTTGTGTATGACACCAGTGGTTCCACACCGGTGAAATCAGGCGCCCTGATGACGGTAAACAGCAATCTGCAGACCGCCGGAACGATCGGTGGCGGCTGTACCGAAAACGAAGTGTTGCGGGAAGCCTTTCGAATGATCGGCACCGGAGAAAGCAGACTTTTCACACTGGATATGAGCAATGAAGTTGCGGCGGATCAGGGCATGGTGTGCGGGGGACGTATGCTGGTGTATGTAGCGGATATTTAAAATTTAATATTATAAAAAGAAAACGCAGCCTCTTTTCCCGGACACTAGTCGTTCACTCCCCTCGTTTTGCTTCGGTTTTTACCTCAGTCCTTCAGACTGAGATAAAGCTCCGCATGGATGCACAGTAATTCTCAGCAGAAATTTGTCAGCTTACGCTGACGAGAATTACGCGCTAAGTCTCACTTTTGTTCGACTTGATAATATTCGTTCCCAACTCCTATAAAAGCTGGTCGTTTCCCACTCGCGCAAAACTCGCAAAACTCAGTCGTTCGCTTAATCGTTTACCGGTAAAAGAGGCTGCGTTTTCTTCATTTACAGTATGGAAAATAATATACTAAAAGCCAAAAGAAGTGTGAGTTAAGTTCAAAGATGTATTTGCATGCACAACAAAAAATGTAGCATGGTTGTAGATGTGCATGTGTCGCGCAGTGCCGCGTGGTTGAAAAAAATTGAGTTTATTGCGTGTGTAAATTAAAAGGGGCTTGGTTTATTTTTTCTCAGCGAGCGATTGCTAGCTGCGGAGACAAAATGAACCAAGTCCCTATTCTATACCCTAAATTTTAAGCCACCAAACAAGTTACTACTGAGCGGCAGTCGTCGCAGCTCCGTCATCCGTGGTCTGCTCATCCGGCGGAATTACCACCGGCACACCCAGATCATCTCCGGAAGTATCCGGCACTTCCACATTGTCTGCATCGTGCTCATTAAAATCAGCCGGTGCATTAAATGTGATCGTATTGGAACTGCGGAAGATTGTATTGCTGGATCCAATCTGATTTACAACAAGCTGTGAACCATCCTGTAAGTTCGCCATGGAAATCTCCAGGCAGTTTCCGGAAATATACTCTGTGGAAACTTTTTCACCATCCACATAAACCTTACTCCAAGGAGTGAAGTTTTCACCGAAGATCGTAAGTTTTGTCTCATCCGCATTCATGGAAGTGTGATCGATCACAACATCCTGAACACCCATCACGAGGTCAGATGCCGGATATTTGTCTACACCATGGTAGGAGTAGCGGCTTCCGTAAAGCAGATCATACTGCAGTAATTCCCAGTTTGCAAGGTAAGTAGCATCATCGGAGGATACTCCTGCATTCATCTCGGACTGATGATAACGGAAGATGGTTCCTTCGTGAATACCAAGCTGACCGGTGATATAAGACATCAGCTGGTAAGCAGCCACGTCTTCATCCTGTTTTTCCAGACCAAAGTTGTTCCATGTTACGTATGTAGTGTCATACAGGTTTCCGGTATTCATATCGGAATCTTCCAGACCAAGGGTCGGAAGGTGATCGCCGTACATTACAACGATTGTTTTCTCATCACGCTGAGATAAAGTATCAATCAGGTTTCCGATAAATTTATCAACTTCATGAATTTCGTTGATGTAGTACTCCCACTGATAATGCTCAGCTTCAGTATCACCACCGGTTACCTGAATTTCCGGATTCTCAAATACTTTGTAATCCGGGTAGCTTCCATGGCTCTGTACGGTAATGGTGTACAGGAAATCGGACTGGTTCGGAGTAGAATCCAGAGTCTTTGTTGTCTCGTCGATCAGAATGTCATCTGTCGGCCAGGAAGCGATTTCGTTGTATTCTGTAATGTTCATCAGCTCTTTGCTGGTGAAGGTATCAAATCCCATCTGGGAGAAAACTTTTGCACGTCCGTAGAAGTTACCGCCATTGTTGTGAAGCGCATGTGTGGAATATCCGAGATCACCAAGGACGTCAGCAGCACTCTCACAGGAAGTGTCTTTTAAAACAGTTTTGTATGGGTACTCGCCCAGACCGAAGAAACGGATGCCCATTCCCGTCAGGACTTCGAACTCTGTGTTTGCAGTTCCTGCGCCGACAACCGGAACGGTAAGGTATCCGGAAGTGTAGTTTTTCATTAATTTATGGAAGTTCGGAATCGGATCTTCGGAGTAACTTAAAAAGTTTAATTCGTAAGGATCAATGAAGGATTCAAGCTGAATGAAAATAATATTTGGCATATCAGCAGAATCAACTGTTGTCTGATCCGTTGTTACATTATCATTGATCGTGTCGATAGTTTCTTCCGTATAGTTAGACGGTTTGCTCATACCAGTATCTACCACGCTGGCGGAGAAACTGTATACAAAACCGTAGTCCTTATATCCCTGAGCCAGGTTTCCGAAGTATCCGGAAAGGATATCGGAGTGGATGGCTGCCTTTGTGATAAAAGGAATCGTTGCCACACAGAGCACCAGTAAACCAAGGTTACGGAACAGGTGAACTCTTCCTTTGAATTTCGGTCCCTTGAATGCAAAAATGATCAGGAACGCTGCAAGTGCGATCAGCAGAACGATAACTGCGATCTCCTGTCCGGCGGACAGATATTTGCTGTTTTTCATGGAGAGCAGGTCTCCGATCAGTTTCAGGTCTGCAAAGTTAAACGGTGTGACACGGGATGCAAGTACGCAGCCGTTGATGACACCGAGCAGCATCCAGAATACGGATATCACGATGCGGACCAGTGCACGATGTTTGAACAGGTACACGATCAGCAGCGTTGCAAAAATCAGCAGCGCGTTATAAAGGAAAGTCAGCGGGGAGCTGACGCAGAAGCTTACTGCTGAGGTAAAAGAATGTCTGGATACACATTCAATTGCAAAAACCAGGATGCAGGCCAGCAGTCCGTGAAACAGTAAAGAAAATTTATTCATAAATTTTACTTTGGGACTGTCAGACAGATCCGGGAATTTGGCGTTTTTCAGAAAACTGAAAAATCCATGTCGTCTTCTTTTGTTATTATCACTGATGATAATCGGTTTATCCTTTCGGTTTTTTCTAAATGATTTCATATAATCCCCTTTTCTCAAACACATATTTCAAAAAATATGACTTGTCACAAATTTACTTACTCGAATATGAATAATTACTTGAATTTTACGTAACCGTACAGATATTAGACCCAATTTTACAAAAAGTCAATTAAAAAAGTATAAAATGCACGATATGAACAAAAAAATCTCAGATAGGCGTTTCATTTTGTTACTTTTTATTTTGGGTATTATAAATTACATAATAAGGAAACTTTTGGAAGAAAAAGTAAATAATTTCTTAATATAAAGATGGGGGTTACTTTTAAGAAAAGAGTGAAAGTAACACCCCATAGAATCACGATAAATGGTATTTTTTAATTTTGGAAAGAAGTGTCTGTCTTGTAATAGCAAGTTTTTTTGCAATTAAGGTGTGGTTGCTGGATAATTCCAAGTGCTTTTTTATGATTTCGGCTTCCCAGTCATTGAGCGTTTTTTCTGTAAAATCAGTATTATCCGTTCCCAAAATAGCAGACAAACTGTTTTTAGTGGAGTCACTTCCTGGCGAAAGTACATTTGGCGGTGGAACAGCAGCAGTATAACCAGAAGCGTTTTCCAGGATGTATTGTGGCAGATTGTTGCTTCGGATAATTCCATCAGTGGCAAAGATCATACTGCTTTCCAGTACATTTTTTAATTCGCGGACATTTCCGGGCCATTGGTATTTGATAAGGATATCCAATGCTTCATCTGCTATGTCCGTAACCGGGATATGGTTCTGCGTATTGCTTTCTTTGATAAAATAATGAACCAGATCCGGAATGTCTTCGGAACGGTTTCGCAGAGGCGGAATCTCGAGAATAACCGTTCCAATCCGGAAAAAAAGATCCTCACGGAGTTTTCCGTTTTTGATGCATTCAAAAGGAGGTTCATTTGTTGCGGCAATAATCCGAAAATCAACATTTTTTTCGGTATTGGAACCAAGTGGGCGGAATTTTTTCTCTTCAAGCGCTTTTAGTAATTTTGCCTGGATTGACAATGCAAGCGAGTTGATTTCATCCAGAAAAAGCGTTCCCCCATTCGCCTGTTCCAGGATACCAGTGCGATTAATGGCACCGGTGTAGATGCCTTTTACTGTGCCAAAAAAGATACCTTCGAGAAGGGCTTCCGGTATGGCAGCACAGTTCTGGGAAAAAAATAACTTCTTTTCGGAAGAATCTGAAGCATGCAGTGCCTGTGCTACGAGTTCTTTTCCTGTTCCGGTTTCACCATAAATCAGAACATTTGCATTTGTCTGAGACAGTTTCTTTATTTGCATTTTGAGATACTGTATGGAAGAAGAGTGCCCAATGATTCGATCTATGCCGGCATCTGAGTCAGGAAGATCCATAGGAGTCAGGGTGATTCCGCGACCATTTGTGTGCAGTGATCTTGCAATACATGCAACTCCGATAATACGATCGCGTAATTTGATCGGATAAATACATTCCAGAGTATCGGCCGGTTGTCCTGTTGCGTCTGTATAATGTGCAAGACTATTGTAAATGGTCTCGCCTTTTAATGCTTTCAGAACGGTACTTTTTTCGGCATCGATATTTGGAAATACATCCATATAGTGTTTCCCTACAACATCTTTTGGAAAAAATGGAACATGCTCTTTTCGATAGGCCTGAAAATAGCGTACAATACCTTTATCATCGATAATTGAGATGGAATCAGCTAATATATCCATAGTTAAAATCTGGTTCAGATATCTGCTCAGCATAAGATCTCCTTTCAAAATGTAAAAAAATCATACAGTGTAAAAAAATATGACAAAATGTGTAAAAAATTATACGATAATAATGAGCGATTGACAAGTGAGATGAAACAAAAAAGAGAAAAAAATAAAGTGTAAGTTACCAGATGGTAACAAAAATGGAGGTTATCGACCGGTCACAAAATAAAAAAGAAAAAACTGGCGAAAAGAAAAAACTGGTATGAAAATTGCTATGTAATTAAGTATCAATTTTAAAGGGGGTTTTTCAACTATGAAAGACAAGAAGCTATTTAAGGATTCTATTATAGTAGGATTCGCATTGTTTGCTACGTTTTTTGGTGCGGGAAATCTGGTATTTCCGCCAATCGTAGGTCTGCTGTCGGGAAAAGCATGGAGTATGGGGGCTTTGGGGTTATTACTGACAGCAATTATCCTGCCGGTTGCAGGAATGCTGGCAGTTGGAAATTCGGGATCGGATGTCAGATGTCTGATGGTACATGCGCATCCCAAATTTTATACAATCTCCTGTGCGGTGGGATGGTTTTTCTGCAGTCTTGGTACAACGATTCCAAAGGTGGCGGCAACCACACATGAGGTAGGAATGAAAGCGATTTTTCCAAATCTGCCGATTGAGGTAACTCTGGTCGTATTTTTTGTGCTTTTGTACTTTTTTGCACGTCAGAAAGATTCTGTTATTGATAAAGTCGGTAAATATCTGACACCTATTTTGGTTATTATTATGGCGATCATTCTGATTAAAGGAGTTGTTTCACCAGTGGGAACTCCGGTTGAAAAGAGTTATGTGGAAAATCCGCTGACATTTTCCATGCTGCAGGGGTATCTGATCGGTGACCTGACACTGGGACTCATGGCTGCAAATATTTTTATCAATACATTCCGCTCGAAGGGGTATACAGAAAAAAGTACAAAGAAAGGTACCTGGCTCGCAGGTATCGTATGTATTGTACTGATGTTTTTGATTTACACAGGACTGACTTATGTGGGGGCACAGGGTGGTTCTATCTATGGTGCGGATGTTGATCAGACAGCTTTGTTATCCGGAATGGTATATCAGATTTTTGGCAAACTTGGACAGGTATTATTTGGTCTTGTGGTAGCGTTTGCCTGCCTGACAACCGGAGTAGCGGTGGCGACAGCGATCGCACAGTTCTTTGAAGAATTTCTGAAAAAGAAAATTAAGTATAATACATTATTGCTGATTATCTGTATTGTTGGATTTATACTGGCAAGAACCGGTGTTGCTAATGTTATCAGTCTGGCTGGTCCGATCTTCCATATTGTATATCCGCCGTTTATTGTATTTACGATTCTTGGATTGGTAGATCGTTTTATACCAAATGATGGAATTTACAAAGGCGCGGTGTTTACGGCACTGATCTTTGGTGCACTGGATGCAATCCTTATGGTATTTCCGTCGTTTACAGCTCTGTCTTCTGTATTGTCCTATATCCCGTTATTTGATGCCGGATTCGGCTGGGTAATTCCGACGGCTGTTGTCGCATGCATCTGTGGAGTTCTTTATCGGAAAAAGGAACGTACATATTTTGATATTGCCACAGAGCAGGTTATAGTTGGCAGACAGAATCAGGAGGAAAAGGCATGAAAGACCTGATTTTGTATAATGGACATTTCTATAACGGGACAACGAATTGGGATACAGCAAGTGCAGTATATTGCAGAAATGGCGTGATCGTCGCTATGGGAAGTGATGAGGATATTCTGGCCATGCCTGCCTGTGGCCAGGCTGAAGAAGTAGAAAAATATGATCTGCAGGGACATTATGTTATGCCTGGATTCATTGACAGCCACATGCATCTTCTGGATTTTGCAGAACAGGAAAAGATGGTACAGCTGGAATCAGCCCGATCTTTTGAGGATGTCATAGCATTATGTGGTGTTCAGATAGAAAATGCAAAAAAGAAAAATAAGTGGATCCGCGCGGTTGGATTTAATGAAAATGATTGGGGACAGGATAATTTCCCGACTCGAAAGGATCTGGATAAGATTTCTACGGAAGTGCCTATTACCATACGGCGTGTCTGCCTTCACGTATCGGTATGTAACACCAGGGCATTGGAAGTAATGGGATTGATGGAACATCCACCGATAGAGAATCTCGAGAACTTTGGATTTTTCGAAGATGGAACATTAAATGGTGTGATCAAGGAATTTTCGCAGGAACTGATCAATGATGTACTGCCTCCACTTACAAAAGAGGAAATCAAGGAATTGATCGTATATGGCTGTGAGAAAGCTGCGGAAAAGGGAATTGTGGAGATCCATACCGATGATTTCCACAGTACACCATGGGAACATGGTGAAACGATTCTGGAAGCATATCATGAACTTGTTGTGGAAGAAAAACTGCCAATCAGGATCAACGAGCAGTGTTATCTGCCGGATGAAGAAGGGCTGGATGCATTTTTGAAACAGGGACATTATACCGGGGAAACAGATGGATTGTTTAAAGTCGGTCCTTTAAAGATCATCCTGGATGGTTCTCTTGGTTCACATACTGCATGGATGCGTACAGATTATAAGAACGAAGAAGGACAACGAGGGGTCAGATATTATGATGAGGCTGCCCTGTATCATTTGGCAAAGAAAGCTCATGATGCAGGAATGCAGATTGCAGTTCATGCCATAGGGGATGCATCGCTGCAACAGATGTTGGATATATATGAAAGAATACAATGGGAAAATCCGCGTGCAGATTGCAGACATGGTATGGTTCATTGTCAGATTATGGATCGGATGCAGCAGGATCGTTTCAAACAGATGAATCTGCTTGGCTATGTACAGCCTGTCTTTTTGCGATATGATATGAATATTGTGGATGAATGCGTTGGGACTGAATTGGCCGCACAGAGCTATAACTGGCGCAGATTCCTGGATCAGGGCGTACATCTCAGCGGTGGCTCAGATTGCCCGGTTGAATCATTTGACATTATGCAGAACATACAATATGCGGTTTCAAGAACTGATTTCAGCACAGGAAAATCCTGGTATCCAGAAAATGCAGTATCGATGGAAGAAGCGGTACGGATGTTTACCTGGGAGGGTGCATATGCATCTTTTGCGGAACAGACCAGAGGAAGTATAGAGATTGGGAAAGAGGCCGATTTTGCGGTTTTAAGTAAAGACCTGTTCAGAGAACCAGTTGAAAAAATAAATCAGATCAAAACGTTGATGACGATTGTGAAAGGAAATGTGGTCTTTGATGCAGAAATATAAAAAATAAAATTAACAGTACAATTTGAAAGAGGAAATGCGAAATCTTCAGCAAATATCAGATCTGTATATTTTTAGATATCAGAGATAAAAATATACAAATCTGAGCAACCCCGTTTGCTGAAGATTTCCAATTCTGTCTGATAAAAGGCTTGCAAACCGAAAAATCTTGTGCTAAGATACAAAATCATGAGCAAATGCGTAGAAGGAGACTCTTGTCTTCAGAAACCGACAGGAATACGGCGTCACCGACTGAGAGCGTTGTTTGGCGGAGGAGATGAAGGGAACACTCTGGAGCAGACAGATTGAACGGGAAATGCACGGATATGGCATTTGGAAGAGAAGTTTTCTGGCAGAAATTAATTCGGATCAGAAAGCTTTATAGAAGAATGGCAGTGAATTTCAGTAGGTCTGTACGGATCGCACACGTTACGTGCCTGAGTGGGGAAAGACACAGATCATGAGTGTTTTGTAGTATTGTTTTTCTCAATGCGGGTGGTACCGCGGAATAATATAAAAGAATATTATTTCGCCCTGAGATACAAAGACGTATCTCTAGGGCGTTTTTTTGTCTTTTTGACTTTTTCAGAGCCAAGGCAATTGACTGAGCTTTTTTGCGAGGGATACTTCTTGAACATCGTTCAAGAAGGCATGTATAAGAATATAGCAGTTGCGTTTGCAAAAAATAAGAATAATTCCGTCCCGCACCTTACAACATTTTATGCAAAAGGAGTGTACGAAACAATGAAAATGATGACCGGTGTAATGCCAAAAGAGACCATGGAAATCAGTGAAATCCTGGCGTCTGACCTGTATGGACAGATGATCAGAGTCAACGGAGCCGTCCATACGGTGCGTGACATGGGCGAAGTTGCCTTTGTAGTCCTTAGAAAAAGAGAAGGATTGCTGCAGTGCGTGTATGAAGAAGGCGTGACTGCCATTGACCTGAAGGAACTCAAAGAAGGCGCAGCCATCGAGGTGAGCGGTGTATTGAATAAGGAAGAGCGTGCGCCGGGAGGATTCGAGATCCGTATGAAAGAGGTCAAAATCCTTTCCGAGCCGGCAGAAAGCCTGCCGCTTCCAATCGCGAAATGGAAGATGAATACTTCCCTGGAAGCCAGATTAAACTATCGGGCAGTTTCTCTGAGAAATATCAGAGAGCGGGCCACCTTCCGGATTCAGGAAGGCATCGTGCGAGGCTTCCGCGATTTTCTCTACAGTCAGGGATTTACAGAGATCCACACACCAAAGCTTGGCGCAAAAAGTGCCGAGGGTGGAGCCAACCTGTTTAAATTGGAGTATTTCCACAGACCTGCGATCTTACAGCAGAGTCCACAGTTTTACAAACAGATGATGGTGGGCGTGTTTGACAGAGTCTTTGAGACAGCACCGGTTTTTCGTGCGGAAAAACACAACACAAAACGCCATTTGAACGAATATAACAGCCTGGATTTCGAGATGGGTTACATTGACGGATTCGAAGATATCATGGCCATGGAGACCGGATTTTTGCAGTATACGATGGAGCTCCTGAAAAAAGATTATGCGAAAGAACTGGATATTCTGCAGATCGAGCTTCCGGATGTGAGCCAGATTCCGGCGATCCGTTTCGATGAGGCAAAACAGCGCGTGGCTGAAAAATACGACAGACAGTTCCGCAATCCATACGACTTGGAGCCGGAGGAGGAGCATCTGATCGGTCAGTATGCAAAAGAAGAATTTGGAAGTGATTTTGTATTTGTCACACATTATCCGTCCAAGAAACGTCCGTTTTATGCCATGGATGATCCCGCAGATCCGACCTACACCTTAAGTTTTGACCTGCTTTACAAAGGTCTGGAGATCACAACCGGTGGACAGCGTATCCATCAATATGATAAATTAATGGAAAAGATCGCGCAGCGAGGCATGGAGACAGAAGGCATGGAGCATTACCTGTCCGCGTTCAAATACGGTATGCCGCCACATGGTGGACTTGGTATCGGTATGGAGCGTCTGACCATGCAGCTGATCGGAGAAGATAACGTCCGGGAAGCAACCCTGTTCCCGAGAGATCTGAGCAGATTAGAGCCATAATAGTTTGTTTGAAAAATAAAGATGGTGATTTTGCAACAGAACCCGAAATCGTTACAGAACGCGATTCAGATGTAGGAGGAGAAGAAACGTGAGACATACAGGAACACAGACAATAGCAACAGAACGCCTGACTTTACGGCGTTTTACGATAGAAGATGCAGAAAATATGTATTACAACTGGGCGAGCGACCCGGAAGTAACAAAATATCTGACCTGGCAGCCGCATAAAAGTGTGGAGGTGACCACAGAGATTCTGCAGCAGTGGGAAGAAGATTACAGCAAAAATGATTTTTATCAGTGGGCCATCGAGTTAAATGACATCGAGCAGCCAATCGGAAGTATCAGCGTGGTATCGCTGAATGAAGATGTCCAGAGTGCAGAAATTGGTTACTGCATCGGAAAGTCCTGGTGGCATCAGGGCTACACCACTGAGGCCGTGGAGGCTGTCATCCGTTTCCTGATGGCAGAAGCCGGAGCCGGACGTGTCTGGGCGCAGCATGATGTGGCAAATCCAAATTCCGGTGAAGTGATGAAAAAAGCCGGCATGGATTACGAAGGAACCCTACGCCAGTCTGCAAAGAATAATCAGGGTATCGTGGATTCCGCTGTTTATGCAAAAATCAGTCATGTGGCACTGGAGGAAGAGCCGGAAGAAGAGGAGCAGACCAGCGGGGCCTCTGTCACAAAAGTGATGGCAGAGGACGGAACCATGAAAAATGTCATTTCCGATGACACCATGGAGTATGTCGGCATTCTGGCAAAACTGGAGTTGAGTCCGGAAGAGGCAGAAGCAGCGAAAAAAGACATGGAAGATATGCTGGATTACATCGACCTCTTAAACGAGCTTGACACCACAGGCATCGAGCCGATGTCCCATGTATTCCCGATTGAAAATGTATTCCGCGAGGATGTTGTGACAAACGGAGACGGCAGTGAAGCGACACTGAAGAATGCTCCGGAGCAGAAAGACGGCGGATTCAAAGTACCGAAGACAATCGGCGAATAAGAACGGAGGACATGGAAATGAGTTTGATGAGTTTGACAGCTGTAGAGCTGGGAAAAAAGATAAAAGCAAAAGAAGTGACCGTGGAAGCTGCCGTTCGGGAAGCTCTGGATGCGGTACACGCAAAAGAAGAACAGGTACACAGTTTTGTGACCGTAGATGAAGAAGGCGCCCTTGCCCGTGCAAAAGAAGTACAGGCAAAAATCGATGCCGGAGAGCTGACCGGCCCGCTGGCAGGCGTTCCGGTGGCCATCAAGGACAACATGTGTACGGAAGGCCTTTTGACCACCTGTTCCTCAAAAATTTTATATAACTTTATACCGACCTATACGGCAGAAGCAGTGAAAAAACTGGAGGAAGCCGGAGCGGTCATTATCGGAAAAACAAATATGGATGAGTTTGCCATGGGAAGCACCACAGAGACTTCCGCTTATGGCGAGACAAAAAATCCATGGAATACAGCGCACGTTCCGGGCGGATCTTCCGGCGGTTCCTGCGCAGCCGTGGCAGCAGAGGAGTGTTCCTTTGCACTTGGTTCTGACACCGGCGGTTCCATCCGTCAGCCGAGTTCTTTCTGCGGCGTAACCGGTATCAAACCGACGTATGGAACGGTTTCCCGTTACGGACTGATCGCATACGGTTCTTCTCTGGATCAGATCGGACCGGTGGCCAAAGACGTGACCGACTGCGCAACGATCCTGGAAGTGATCACTTCCTATGATAAAAAGGATTCTACTTCTGTAAGAAGAGAAGATACGGATTTTACTTCTGCCCTGGTGGATGATGTCAAAGGCATGCGCATTGGTATCCCGAAAGATTATTTCGGGGAAGGTTTAAATCCGGAAGTAAAGAAAGCGGTACTGGCAGCAGCAAAAGTACTGGAGGAAAAAGGTGCCATTGTGGAAGAATTTGACCTTGGACTTGTAAAATACGCGATTCCGGCATATTACGTTATCGCCTGCGCAGAAGCAAGCTCCAACCTGGCACGTTTTGACGGCGTAAAATACGGTTATCGTACCAAAGAATACGAAGGCCTTCACAACATGTATAAAAAATCCCGTTCCGAGGGATTTGGCCCTGAGGTAAAACGAAGAATCATGCTTGGTTCTTTCGTCTTAAGTTCCGGATATTATGACGCGTATTATCTGAAAGCACTGCGTGTCAAAGCACTGATCAAAAAAGCCTTTGACGATGCTTTTGCAAAATATGACATGATCCTTGGACCGGCAGCACCGACCACAGCACCAAAGCTTGGTGAGAGCCTGCAGGATCCGATCAGCATGTATCTTGGCGATATTTACACAATTTCCGTCAACCTGGCGGGACTTCCGGGCATTTCCCTTCCGTGTGGTACGGACAGTCAGGGACTTCCAATCGGTTTACAGCTGATCGGAGATTGTTTCCAGGAGAAAAAGATCATTCAGGCAGCATACAGTTTTGAACAGACGCGTCCATATCAGCACAGCCCGCTGAGTCTGGCGTAGGAAGGAGGAGAAGATATGAGTAAGAATTATGAAACAGTCATCGGACTGGAAGTGCACGTAGAGCTTGCAACCAAAACAAAAATCTTCTGTTCCTGTTCCACAGAGTTCGGAGGAAAACCAAACACACACACCTGCCCGGTTTGTACCGGTATGCCGGGCTCCCTTCCGGTGTTGAACAAACAGGTGGTGGAATATGCCATGGCAGTTGGCCTGGCTACAAACTGCAGCATTACCCGATACAGTAAATTTGACCGGAAAAACTATTTTTACCCGGATAACCCACAGAACTACCAGATCTCACAGTTATATCTGCCAATCTGCCGCAACGGTTATGTGGAGATTGATACACCGGCGGGCAAAAAGCAGGTGCGTATCCATGAGATCCATATGGAGGAAGATGCCGGTAAACTGGTGCATGACGAGTGGGAGGACGTATCCATCGTGGATTACAACCGTTCCGGTGTGCCATTGATCGAGATCGTATCCGAGCCGGATATGCGTTCTGCAGACGAGGTTATCGCTTATTTGGAAACACTGCGCCAGACCATTCAGTATCTGGGGGCATCCGACTGTAAATTAAACGAAGGTTCCATGCGTGCCGACGTCAACCTGTCTGTGCGTGAGGTTGGTTCACCGAAATTCGGAACCCGTACCGAGATGAAAAACCTGAACTCCTTCAAGGCCATCGCACATGCCATCGAGGGTGAGCGGGAACGTCAGATCGAGCTTCTTGAAATGGGAAGAAAAGTTGTGCAGGAAACCCGTCGTTGGGATGACAACAAAGAATCTTCTCATGCAATGCGTTCTAAAGAGGATGCGCAGGATTATCGTTACTTCCCGGAACCGGATCTGGCACCGATCGTCATTTCTGAGGAGTGGATCAATGAGATCTGCAGCCGTCAGCCGGAATTACGCCCGCAGAAGCTGGAGCGTTATCACAGAGAATACGATATTCCGGATTACGATGCAGAGATCATCACCGGAACAAAACATATGGCAGATCTGTTTGAGGAGACCACCAAGATCTGTGGCAAGCCGAAAAAAGTATCCAACTGGCTCATGGGCGAGACCATGCGTTTATTAAAAGAGAACAGCATGGAAGCAGAGGAAATTTGTTTTGCACCGGAGCATCTGGCAGCACTGATCGAGCTGGTAGATGCGGGTACGATTAATGGTTCCGTGGCAAAAGAAGTATTCGAGGAGATGTTTAAATCAGACGTTGATCCGGAGAAATATGTCGAAGAAAAAGGACTGAAAGTTGTCAATGACGAGGGGGCTCTGAGAGAGACCATTGAGAAAGTCATTGCGGAGAATCCGCAGTCTGTGGAGGATTACCATAATGGCAAAAAGAAAGCCATGGGATTCCTTGTCGGTCAGACAATGAAAGCCATGAAAGGAAAAGCAAATCCGGCCATGGTAAACAGCATTGTGAAAGAACTGCTGGAGAAATAAGATAAATATGGTATAGCTTATGAAAACATCTTTGTGCGGATTTATACTATTTGCATAAGGATGTTTTTATTTTGAAAAATGTAATTAGACAGGCTGGAAACTTGCTTTGATTCTGATTTTCCTGTAAAATAAAAATGCTTAGAGAGAGGTCACTTCGTAATGAAAACAGGAGGTGGTCATCACTAATGAATCGCAAAAGAGAAACTTATTCTGAAAGAAAGGAACGATACAAAGAGAAGATAAAGAATCTGACCATGATGAGCGACATTCTTGCAAGAAATGTGCTCAAGGATCGGGAAGTATGTGAGTATGTTCTTGGCATTTTGATGGGAGACAAATCGATATACGTTGAAACTTTAGAAACGCAGGCGGATTATCGAAGCCTTCATGGACGTGGAGTCGTTCTTGACTGTGTTGCTGGAGATGATAGAGGCAGAACGTTTAACGTAGAGATCCAACAGGATGATGAGGGAGCACACCCGAAACGAGCCAGGTACCATCTTGGAATGCTAGACAGCAATATGTTGAACCCGGGGGAGAACTTTGACAAGCTTCCGGAAACATATGTTATATTCGTTACCAGAGATGACACGTTGGGATTGAATCTTCCAATTGCACATATCGACCGGACTGTGCAGGAAACGTCTACGCAGTTTAAAGATGAGGCACATATTATTTATGTGGATGCCAGCAAGGAAGATGAAAATACGGAACTTGGGAGGCTGATGAGTGATTTCAATAGAAAGAATGTAGCAGATATGCAGACAAACGTATTGGCAAAACGTATATGGGAAATGAAAGAGACTGAGAAAGGAGTGGAACATATGTGTAAAGAAATGGAAGAAATTCATGCAGATGGAATTAGAGAAGGCTTTGAGGAAGGAAAAGAAATAGGCAGAGAAATCGGAATAGAAGTAGGGAAAAAAGAAGGAATAGAGGCGGGCCGGAAAGAAGGAATAGAGGCGGGCCGGAAAGAAGGAATAGAGGCGGGCCGGAAAGAAGGAATAGAGGCGGGCCGGAAAGAAGGAATAGAGGCGGGTCGAAAAGAAATTGCACAGACCATGGCCTCTGAAGGCATGAGCATCGAAATGATTGCCAAAATGACGAAGAGTAGTATCGAGACAATACAGAACTGGCTTGCAGAAGCCTAGAAAACTGACAAATTTATATTAATCTATATGTATCACCTAAGCAGCCACCAATCCAGTGGCTGTTTTGGTGTAAACCATAAACCTTTTATTAAATGCAAGCTGTATGGTTGAAAATAACCGTTAATCTATGGTAAGATAAAAAAGTCTCAACGGCAATTTTGAGGAAAAATAATATGCACTTTGAATTTTCAGGGAGAGGGATTCCAAGTGTATGAAAACGAATGGAGAAATTCTTATGATAGATAACGATTACAGAGAAGTTGATACAGACGAAAAAGACGAAGCTGTATCTGACAAAAACGAGACAACCGAGACTCCGGTAGAAACCGGTGAGGTAGTGACAGACGATCACACAGAGGAGAGCGAAAAATCAGATGATTTTGACGAGTTCTGCGCAATGTGCAGACGTCCGGCAAGCAAAGCCGGCAAACTGATCCATGTGGCACCGGGCATGGCCATCTGTCAGGACTGCATGCAGAAGACCTTTGATACCATGAGCCAGATGCCGGGAATTCCGGGAATGGGTGATATCAATATCGGCGATATGCTTTCCAGCGGAAAGATGCCGAATATCCAGTTTGTGAATATGTCTGATCTGCCGTTTGGCAATCAGCAGAAAGTAAAGAAGAAAAAACCGAAAGAGAAAAAGAAAGAAGAGCCGGTTTTAGATATCAGCAAAATTCCTGCACCGCATAAGATCAAAGCAAGCCTGGATGATTACGTAGTTGGTCAGGATTATGCGAAAAAAGTGATGTCAGTAGCTGTTTATAACCATTACAAACGTGTGGCAGCAGGTGCTGAGGCAAATGCAGACGGTATCGAAATTGAAAAATCCAACATGCTGATGGTTGGACCGACCGGTTGCGGTAAGACTTATCTGGTAAAAACACTGGCAAAACTTTTGGATGTGCCGCTTGCTATCGCAGATGCAACTTCCCTGACAGAAGCTGGTTACATAGGCGATGATATCGAAAGTGTACTGTCTAAACTTTTGACAGCAGCAGATAACGATGTGGAAAAAGCAGAGCGTGGCATCGTATTTATCGATGAGATCGACAAACTGGCCAAGAAGAAAAATGCGACACAGCGAGATGTAAGCGGTGAGTCCGTACAGCAGGGAATGTTGAAGCTGTTAGAGGGCGCGGAAGTGGAAGTACCGATCGGAGCAACCAGCAAAAATGCGATGGTTCCGATGACAACCATTGATACATCCAATATTTTATTTATCTGCGGTGGTGCGTTCCCGGGACTGGAAGACATCATCAAAGAGCGTTTGAATGAGCATGCGTCCATCGGTTTTCAGGCAGATCTGAAGGACAAATATGATAAGGAAGAGAATCTGCTCCGTCAGGTGACCACAGAGGACATTCGTAAATTCGGTATGATCCCGGAGTTTATCGGACGTCTGCCGATCCTGTTTCCACTGGATGCATTGTCTGAGGAGATGCTGGTACAGATTTTGAAAGAGCCGAAAAATGCGATCATCAAGCAGTATCAGAAATTACTGGCAATGGATGAGGTGAAACTCGAGTTTGACGATGGCGCATTACGTGCCATTGCAAAACGTGCCAAAGAGAAAAACGTGGGAGCCCGTGCACTTCGTTCTATTATCGAGGAATTTATGCTTGATATCATGTATGAAATTCCGAAAGATGACAATATCGGTGCTGTTACCATTACAGAGGCCTATATTGAAAAAACAGGCGGTCCGCTGATCCAGATGCGTGGAACGCCGGAACTGGAAGATAAATCTGGAACAAATTAAGAATTGAAATCCCTGCTTCCATTGCGAAGAACAGTAAGCAGAGAGGAAAAATGGCAGGAGAAAGAGCAAAGGTGCTTATTTCCCCTGCCATTTTTTAATCAATTTTTATTTTGATGAGTAAGAAAAGTGGAAATATTTGCCTGATTGTGATAATCAGAAGAGAAAAAGGAAACCAATAAAATGAATGGATTTTGATAAGGAGGAATCTGAATGAGAGAATTGAACCCGAAACTGCGACTGTTTTTAGATTTTCTAATGTTGACCGCTGGCGCTGCCATCGCTGCATTTGCCATTGAAGAATTTCTGGTGCCCTGCACGATCTTAGATGGCGGTGTTATCGGTATCGGCATTATGGTAAATAATCTGACCCACATTCCGTTAAGTATTCTGACCATCGTTCTGAACATTCCGTTTCTTCTGATTGGTTCCCGAAAACTTGGTGTGACATTTATCGTGAAATCCGGCTACGCCATGGCGATGTTTTCCATATTTCTGGAAGTATTTGCGCCGTGGGTGAATGCGACGGATCAGTATCTGCTGGCGGTTTGTTTTGGTGGAGTGATTCTTGGAGCCGGTGTCGGTCTGGTCATTCGTTTTGGCGGCTGCCTGGATGGAACGGAGACGGTTGCAATTTTGCTGAATCGCAAATTCAAATTCCCGGTGGGACAGACGGTTTTGATTTTCAACGTGATTATCTATATTGTAGCGGCACTTCTCTTTGGATTTGACCGCGCGATGTACAGCCTTCTTACTTATTTTATTACGTCAAAGATTATTGATAAGGTGGAGACCGGTCTGGAGCAGGCAAAAGCTGCCATGATCATTACTGATGAGGGAAAAGAGATTGCGGATCAGATTTATCAGAAACTCGGCAGAACCGTAACGATGCTGGAGGGCGAAGGCCTGATCAGTGGAAAAAAGGTAGTATTGTACTGCGTTTTGAATCGTCTGGAAATCTATGAGTTAAAACGTCTGATCAAAGAAGTTGATACATCTGCGTTTATCACCGTCAGTGATGTATCTGAGATCATTGGAAAACATATTAAGAAAACTGCAATAGAATAAAAAATAAAAGACAGCCAAATCCGAACGGCTGTCTTTTTAAGGAGAAGGTATTTTTTACTATGGGGGTAGCAAAAAACTTATAATGTATTGGGGGTTTTTACAGTTATTATAATAGCAAATGTGCGTGCATAAGTGTTCACAATCATTTATAAAAAATCATGGAAAAACTATGCAATTTTTATAAGACCAGAAAGTAATCGGTTTCGAAAGCCTTGTAATAATTGCACAGGAAGGACCAAAAACTATTGCAAACAAAATATAGTTGTGCTATTCTAAGGTTACGCAATTACTATTTCTTTGTAATTGCAAAAAAGTTCTTATATATACCAATTGGCAGGTTTCTGAATTTCGGAAGCTCATATTTCGAGCATTTTCCAAAGGAAGAAAGACAGACAAAGAGCAGACAGAAAAGGAAAATGTACATCAGATACGTGATGGTTCTCACTTTTACAGGTGATGAGCAGGAAAAACCCTTTTTGTCGTGTTCTGCATGAAAAAAGAAGGGGGAATGGAAAGCAGTTTATTCTATCTGGCTTTGCCTTGGAGAAAAAGAAAATACATTAAATTATCTTCAGTTGTCCGATAAGAAAGTTATCGGTTCTAAAAAGTGGAAGGGAAACTTGAATTTACTCAATGCAGTGATCATTGGATTGAGTGATGAACTGCCAGAGCACAACGAAACTTATGATTTACACCGATTTCTGGGAGTTTTACTCTCAAACAACTTGGATTACTATGAAAAAGTTGAAATTATGGAAAAAGAATACGAATTAGAATTGCCAGAAGAATGGAAGGAGGAGATGCAGACTATGTATAGC
>CAVEOS010000043.1:0-22952 GCA_963617435.1 Lachnospiraceae bacterium | reverse complement strand
GTGTCAACCCTGTTTTTTGATTTTTGTGGAAATTTTACCCATTTTTGATGTCAAAAATGCTTTTTTTGCTCCAAAAATCGCCATTTTTTGTTTATTTTTTGGGATTGACTTTTTCCAGGTCATAATCAATTTATTACATTCATTTGTAACTATTCAAAGTCAGATTATAATGTCGAAAAATAATCCATTTTTCCGTCTACGGAAACATCTCCCGCATCACACTTCCAAACAGTTCTTCATCCGCTTTTGAGACAGCATGTCCCCTTGTCCGATGGTCATTTTTTCTGCTTTCATGTTCTTCATATTTTTGCTCATTTCCTCTTCCTGACGCCTTCTGACTCAGTGCAAGTTTCATGACATCCCGGGACTTGTCCCCAAGGTATTTTATCTGTCTGCGGCATCTTCGTACTGCCAGCAGATTCATTATCATCAGTACCACGATCACGCATAAAACTGCCAGAAATACTGCCGTTATATGCTGTCCGTATAATTGTTTTACCAAATGAATCAAATGTTCCATCTGGTACCTCCTTCCTGCCATTTATGTATGACACTTTTTATTTTTGTTACATACTTAGTGTAACAAAATCATACATATAAAAAAAGGTGTCCAAAGGCGCTTTTCATCGCAAGTTTCGACCAGTTTCTTCTTATTAAAAATAAACGCTTGTCTAGGTTTTGCAATAGGTGTATATTTAAGCAGAAAAGAAACGATATTTTATAGCAATTTTGAACCTGGCAAAGTTATAAAAAAATGTAAATCAAACTTTCCAAAAGAAGTGTTTTTCTTTGCAAATTTACAAAAAATTCTGAATCGCTATGACGAATCATATATAAGAAAGGATATGCATATGAAAAAAATCATTCTTACCGGCGGCGGTACTGCCGGTCATGTTACACCAAATATTGCCCTGCTTCCCAGATTAAAAGAATTAGGTTATGAGATCTCCTATATCGGATCCTACGAGGGCATGGAAAAAGGACTGATCGAACAGCAGCACATTCCTTATTATGGTATTTCTTCCGGTAAACTGCGTCGTTACTTTGACCCGAAAAACTTTTCTGATCCGTTTAAAGTTATGAAAGGATACTTTCAGGCAAAAGCTTTAATGCGCAAACTGAAACCGGATATCGTATTTTCCAAAGGCGGATTTGTCAGTGTTCCTGTAGTACTTGCCGCAAAACACGCTCACATCCCGACGATCATTCATGAATCTGACATCACACCGGGACTTGCAAACCGTATCGCTATCCCGGCGGCCAGCCGCGTATGTTGTAACTTCCCGGAGACAATTCCGCATCTTCCGGAAGGAAAAGCTGTATTATCCGGTTCTCCGATCCGTGCAGAACTGCTTCATGGAAACAAAGAAAGAGCTTATACTTACACCTGTCTGACTCCGGATAAACCAGTCATTCTCGTTGTTGGCGGAAGTTCAGGTTCCAAGGTGATCAACGATACCGTGCGCAGCCTGCTTCCACAGATTCTGAAAAAATATCAGGTCATCCACCTGTGTGGAAAGGGCAATCTGGACCCGACCTTACATAATACGGAAGGATATGTACAGTATGAGTATGCCAACGCAGAACTTGCTGATTTATTTGCTGTATCTGAACTGGTTATTTCCCGTGCAGGTGCAAACTCTATCTGCGAATTACTGGCATTACGCAAACCAAACATTCTGATTCCACTTTCCAAAAATGCAAGCCGCGGAGATCAGATTCTGAATGCAAATTCCTTCCAGAAACAGGGATTCAGCTATGTGATTGAAGAAGAGGATTTAAATGATCAGACACTTTCCGATGCGATTAAAACGGTATGGGAGAAACGCGCAGATTACGTGCATGCAATGGAGAACAGTGATCAGATGGATGCGGTTACAACGATTACGGATTTAATCGAAAAATTGCGTAAACGGTAATTTCTCGTATTGGGGAAAATTTAAGGTTAATTTTTAGGTTATGAAGGAAAATCCCTGTATTTTGTCTCGGTCGCTAGCAATCGCACCCCAAGAAAAAATACAGGGATTTCCCAATTTACACACGCAGTTTTGCGGCAATTTCCGCAATTTCATCTGCAGAAAGATCCGCATGATTCCATGTCAGTTTGTCTTCGTTTCCATCATTTAAATAACGCGGAATCAGATGCATATGAAAATGGAACACGGTCTGTCCTGCTACTTCCCCATTATTCTGAACAATATTAAATCCGTCACAATGCAGAATCTCTGTCATTTTTGTTGCCAGTTTTTTCGCCAGTACAAAAATATCTGCTGCGTCTTCATCCGGAAGTTCATAAATATTTGCCGCATGATTTTTCGGTAAAATCAATGCATGTCCCTTTGTTGCCGGACTTGCATCCATGATTACGGTAAATTTCTCATCTTCGTAGATAATATTTGTCGGAATATCTTTGTTCGCTAATTTACAAAAAATACAATTGTCATCTTTCATTTTCTTATACCTCCTGCAAAGTTGTATCTGCATTTAGTATAAAAAAATTTATCTCAAAAAGCAAATTTTATTTCAGGCAGTTTTATTATTTTGTATTCAAATTACTAAAATCCTGTTATATCATTTTCCAAAATGTAGCTCCTCTGATTTTTCCTTGTCATTTGCTTACATTCGGCACCAGACTTTTCTGCAGTTCAAATTCTTCCGTTGCAAAAATCAGATGATCTCCCTCCTTTAACCGGGTTGGCGTATTCATGGCCAGTAAATGTCCGTTCAGGTAAGTTCCGTTGGTGGAATTAAAATCTTCCAGGAATAAATCAGTAGACTCTTCAAAAATTCTCGCATGCATGCGGCTGACAGTCTGTGCGATCAGGATACCATCTGCACCTCCGCTTCGTTTTCCGATCAAGTAAGGGAATTGATCCATCTGCAGATCTGTTTCCAGCCCATCCCCCTGATACACCAGAACCCATACTTCCTGTAACTCCATTTCTGAAAAACAGACTGTTTCGCCCCAGCGCTGCGCCGGATTTGGCTCAGCTACCATGCTGTCCGTCTGTTCCTTTTCCGAAAACCATGAAAGTTCTTTCGGCTTGAAGGCACTTTTCTTTTTTCTTTCCTTTCGGAAAAAGTGCCTTTTTCCAGTTTCCGGCAACAACAATTCTTCTGTATTTTTCTCCCCCATTGATGCGGTCGACCACAATTCCTTTTCATCTGCAAATTCTATTGTATGATTTTCCGCAGGATCTCGATCTTTCCTGTACAGGCACTCTCTGTAATCATCCATCACCGGATCTTCCACACCACATCGCTCATAAATCCCATAGGCCATACGCACCGCCTCCGCATCGGAATGATTCAGATGCTGTAAAAGTTCTTCCACCAATCCCTTCACACCGCTGCTGCCTGTCTCACGATATCCTGGAATATAGCAAAACAGTATCTCATCTCCTGTCCGGTTCCAAAAGATCATGGACGAGCAGTAATCAATATCACGGTCATCCAGCAGATAATTTTCCAATTCTGTCTTTACCACACATATCGCTTCTAAAATCTGTCGGATTGTGATTCCATCTGCGGTACTGACAGCTAGACGCTGTTCCAGAGATTTCATCCCGGTAACATCATACCAGTATTCTACTTTTCCATCTGCCACAATAATCTGCAGTGGCACCAGATTTCTGATTTTATTATGTAACACCATCTGCAGCTCATACGGTGCAAAATTATAGTCCGCTTCCTTCACGATCATATAACTGTTCTGCGCCGTTCTGAGATATTCTATTTTCATTTCACCCCTCCTTACTCTGCCTGTTTTTTCAAGGCTTCTTTTACCTTCTCTGTTTGCAATTTTTTTCGAAAAATATCTGTTGTATCAACTGTTTCTTCTATATAAATAACTTCCGCTGTCTGCCGGACCGATTCATACAAGCCGATCGTCCTGTACAAACAAAACATCATCAGTAAAATCAGAATCGGATATAATAATGCTGCCTCTACCGTAATGGAAGCTGTACAACAGATATCCATTTTAATATTTTTCTTAAAGGATCTATTTTTTTGATTATTCATTAGATTCATCCGGTTCCTGCCTCATGCTTCTTTTTGTCTGTTCCTCAAATTTAACGAACCTCCCTTGGTCTCATGTTCTGATACATTTGCGCATTCCTATTAAAGTTCCAATCTTGTTCTCTCTTTGCTATATCGTCCTGCTCACATCAAGCACAACAAAACAACCTGTGCCACCAACACAAAAGGTGCAAATGCAATTTTGTCTTTTCTTCGATACTTTTTCCGTAGTATTCCAAGCAATATATAACCGGCGCACAACCAACCGGACAGAATCAAAAGTGTCAGATTTCGATCTCCACCGGAATATATCCCCGTAATGCAAAAAAGCCATCCATCTCCCTGTCCTATCATGCCCCGACTGATATATGAAAAAAGCAGTATTACTAATCCAATTCCAACACCAGTCAACAAAGAGCGCCATCCAAAAGGCCACAGGAAAAAGAATTCCACCATTCCTGCACTTCCAAATACCAGAAAACAGGCCATCCATAATTTTTTACTCTGATAATCTTCCCTGGCGCAAAGATACAGAAATACTAATTCACTTACCTGCATGATCCACGCTTTATCCATGTTCCTCCTTTGTGCCGCACTGGCTGCAGGGATGTCTGCCTCCAACTTCACTTAACGGTATTTTATTCACCGTCCGCTTCAATCCGGAACAGTCAATTTTTCCGTGATAAGAAGTTCCATAATCAGTGATATAAACACTCCCCGTCGCACCTTTTGCGCAATGACAGGCATAATAGATACTGCCATCTTTATTTCGCAGCTTGGCCACCGCTGTACGTCCAACAGCACGAACGGTCAGATTCAAATAACGACATCCCGTACTTCGGTGATACACGCATCCATACGGTGTCACGTATACATAATCTTCATCCGTCTCACCATTTCCCTCCGATGCACCGATCCATTTTCGATACACCGCCTGTTGTGTCACTGGAATACTGCTCCATCTGCCAAAAGAAATCGGCAGTTTCAATCGATACGATATACATATTCGTACTTGTTCCCCACTGAATTCACTTCCTGCCAGTGTCAGATTATCAGCATCTTTCATTCCCGGCCACCGGTCATTTCCATGTTCGTTCTGGTAGGTTCTCAATAACTGCCGCGCACGCACATATCCCCAAACAGTTTCCGGTTCATCCGCCTGTATGCTGGAAGCAGCCATAGTTCCCGCCACATAATGACACACTTCTGACATCTGAACTTCCAATCCAAGCAGTAAAAACAAACTCAGTACCGAAGCTGCTGCCACCACAAGAATCGGCATAACCAACGCAGCTTCTACCGTAATGCTTCCCCTGAGACAGGCATATTGCAGTGCTTTTGCACCGTTTTCATCGCCGGACAACACTGGAGAATATTGCAGCGATTGCTTTGATTTGCCAGAGAGAGATTTGCTTTTTCTATGATATGTTTTTTTCTGCAAAAGCACTGTAATACACCTGCCTCTCTACTTTGTAATAACTCATTGGTCTGAGAACTGCATAACTGCCTGCTCCTGAAACGACAATTCCTGTAAATTTCCATTTCCGATTCGGACAAATTTCCAGAATAATGCATCTACACCATATGTATACACACTTTCCGTCCGGCTGATCATCTCGTCCATTTGAATATTTAGGTTGTGTTCTATCAGATCCATACATCGATAAACCAGTTTCTTTTCCGGAACAGTTCGAAGCAGGATCTGTAAATATCCCGCATAGCTCAATCCTTTCTGATTCTGTCCGCTATCCGCATTCTGCAGACTGCTGCCAAGATGCTGCAGATCCGTATGCCATTCCGCATCCGATTTCATCATTGACACCTTTCCACCTTTTAGCAAAATCCGCACATCACTGATGGATTCCGCATAAGCCCAGGCAGCCAGAATTGCCTGTTTTACCGGCTCTGCCAACTCCGGATTTGCCACAACAGATGTCAGCGCCAGCGCCACCTGCATCGCCTGCTGGCTTTTCTCCGAATGAGTCTCCAGATACAGAAGATTTGCTCCTTCACGAAGCAACAGCAGCCGGTTTACCGCAGCTTTTAAGTTGTCTATATCACTGTTTTTCCCACCAATCAGGTACTCCATTTCATAATTTAAAGTACTTCCTTCCGTCTTTTCCTGTGTTGCATCGGTAAAATGTCCTTTACAATACAACTGAAATAAAATCCGATCCAACTCATCGCTGCTTTCTGTCTGCTCCCAGTTTCCCTGATGCAGCGTTCTTCTGCTCAGACATTCTGAAATATCCATCTGATCCGCAGATAATTCTTTTCCCGGTGTCACCACCGCCAGAATTCCTTTTTTCTTCATTTCCTTCCACCACTCTAGTGGATTCTCCTGCGGGAGCGCATCATTTTGCGATACTGTGCTCTGATCTGCGGTCTCTGTCGGTGTATGTTCCACTGTGTCTGTCTGTTTTCCTGCCAGCTCACCCAGTACCTGCTCTGTCTTTTGCTCCAGCTCTGTCCCGTTTTGTTCCAGTTTTTCTGCATCTGTCTGTGTCACCACCTTCCACACTTCCTTTACGGCATCCTCTGTCAGACTCTGTTTTGTCCATGCGGCTGCCTGTTTCTGAAAGCTCTTTCCGTTCTGATCTGTTGCCAGTTCAAATTTCTGTACATCAATGCTTTTTATATGCACCGGGAACACAAAAAAAATATTCTTTATCCGGGTTAGCTTCCAGTTCTCCTCTACCTGTTCCTGCTGCAGCGCACTGATTTTTGAAAATCCGTGTTCTCCACCTCCTGGTTCCATCCAGAACAATACATGATACCTGTCCCATAATTCCGGCTGGTAGGAAGCCCGGACTGCGTCTACTGCCTGAGCAGTACACAATTTCGTTTGTGCGCGCAGTCCGCTTACCCTGGCGGCCTCCAGAAATGCAAACATTACCGATGTCAGCAAAACCAGAAGCAGCACAAAGAATACCGAAACACTTCCCGCCTTTTTCATTACAGCGTGCCCGCCTGCTTGTTGATATTGCTGAACGCTTTATTCACCAGAGCAGTCAGCTGCTTCTTAAATATCAGAACAAGTCCAACCAGCACCACAAGGATCAATATAATTTCTACCACACCAACACCAGACTCTTCCTGAAAAAAACGTTTCCACTCTCCAAACCATCGTTTCATCCTGTTCTTCCTCCCACTTTCTTATCCTCATACCAAATTATTTTGCTTCTCTTTTTATGTCTAAAATGCTTTTTCTCATCTTTCGCAATCCTGCTCAAACAACTCTTTCTCTTTTATATTTCCAGAAATTGTTCTCTGAATTAATTTTTTCGAAATAATTCCTTCCATGTCACATCTCGCACACGGCCGGAAATAAAAGTATCACCAAAACCAGCACAAACAGACACAACATCGGAAACAAAAGCTTCATGGAGGCCTCTTCGCCACGTTTTCTTGCCTCGCTTTTTCGTTGTTCCCAGGCTTCCCGCGCCTCCGCCGACAGCATCTCACTGATATCCCGCGTTCCTTTTTCCAGATTTCTGGTCAGAATCGCTGCAAACCGTCGATAAGACTCCAGTCCGATCCTTTTTCCAAACCGCTCATATGCTTCCTTTTCTCCACATCCTTTCTGCATTTCAAGTGATGTGATCTGCATTTCTCCCAGAAACAGATATGACGTATTACTGCCGTTTTTCTGCATACTCCGAGCGGTAGAAAGAATGCGCTCCCAGGCTCTGCGAATCGTCAGACCTGCCTCGATCAGCATTGCCATCTGTTCCACCAGCTGCGGATATTCCCGCTGCAGACATTGAATCCTCTGCTTTTCTGCCTTACGCTTCTTTTCTTTCTTCTGCCATTCCAGCCCAACTACTGCCACGCAGCCAAGCACGATCATCCAGATCCAGTCCCGGCTCTGAACGTTCTGCCACTGAATTTTCCTATCGCCAACTGCTTTCGGTAATTGAAACCCATCTTTTGTGCGGTTCTTCGCTTCTGCCTGTCGCAGTAGTTTTCTCACCTGCATCTGCGTCCAGACATCACTGTCCTGAGGCGGTGGAATGATATACAGATTGCGAATTTCCACCTGTACACACTCCTGGCAGCAAAATTCAGCCTGTAGACTTACTACCTGTCCATTTCCCGACACTTGTTCATTTTCTATCGTTCCATCATCCAGTACAAGATCACCGGGATCCATTTCATATGTTACCTGCACCAGCCCATCTTTCAGCGTTGCAGGCAGATCCAGTTTTCGATACACCTGATCTGCTGACTCGTTTTCACCCAGATACTGTGCCTCCCACTCCTGCACAGCTTCCTCCAGCAATTTCCTGACAGCATTCTCCGACCGTTGAACGGCCTGTACCTCCACTTCTACCTCCTGCTCTGTTCCCTGTTCCGTCTGATAGGTAAATACTTTCTGCTCTGCTCCGGTTCCTTCTGCTCCTCGCGTAACCCAGCCTGCCGATTCCTGATTCTGCCCGGTCTGCTGACTCCACATAACCAATGTCAATACACCAAATAAAATACCTGCCCAAATGCTGATCTTATGCTGCTTCCAGAACAACGACACCCTGTTTTCTCTCTTCACTTTCCAGCTCCATTTCAAACCGAAATCGCCATTATCTTTTCTGACCAGAAAAAGGCTCCCGCATATCCCAGCAGACATCCGCTCATCACCGCAATGCCCGCCAGATTTCCATAAAGATGACTGCTGTACTCCGGGGAACTCAAAGTAACAAAAAACAATATTCCCGGAAGCAGTAACATCATCATTTTCTGTTCTGCCCGTTTTGCTGCCACACCGGTCTCTATTTCCCGCAGAATTTCATATTTTTCCTGCATACGGCTTCCTGTCTTGCGAATAATTTCCGTCAGATTACCACCACTTCGTTTCACATATAACAAAATCTCTGAAAAATGACAGATATCCTCATTTCCGCTGCGCCCCGCAAACTCATACAGCAGCTGTTCCACCGGTTCATTCATCCGAATTTTCTGATTCATCTGATAAAATTCCCGGTAAACTTCTCCGCTCCTTCCATACAACCGCTCCAGTTCTTCCATGGCATAGCGCCACGCCGATTCCAGTGAATACCCGGCCGTCAATGCGCCTGCTATTGCACGGATCGCTGACTGGAACTGTACCTGCATTCGTCTGTCCCGCATTTCCTGTTCCTTTTTCTTTTTTCTGTGTATACACACCGGTATCACAATTGCTGAAAGGCACAATCCCCAGACAGACCGATAAAATAAAAAGGCGATCACACCGCTCAATGCCACACCCTCCACGAAGGATCTCCAGAACTGTTCTGCCGACAGCGTAATACTTTTATAATCCGGCAAGACCTGTCCTTTCCTCTGTTCAGATGAGCTTGCAGATAATTCCTTTTTCTTCCAGCTTTTTGCGATTATGAAGCTGTCCTTCTTTTTTCCAGCATCCACGTACTTTTTCCCCTTTCTGACCAGACTCCCGGAATACAAACAATGGATTCAGCCGGATTTCCCCCTGTTCCATCCCGTCTATTTCACTGATCTGAAGCACCTTTCTGGTTCGATCCCGCATCCTTCCAAGGTGTACCAATATGTCAATCCCGGAAGCTATCTGCCGCCGGATTGCCTGCAATGGGAGTTCCATGCCGCCCATCAACACCATGGTTTCCAGACGCAGCAGCATGTCCTCACTGCTGTTTGCATGACCTGTACTCAGGCTTCCATCGTGCCCGGTATTCATGGCCTGGAGCATATCAAGTGCTTCTGCCCCACGCACCTCGCCTACAATAATACGACTTGGCCGCATCCGCAGCGCGGTACGAATAAGATCACGAATCTCAATAGGTACCGTTCCCTGCCCATTTGCCATCCGCACTTCCAGCCGTACCAGGTTTTCAATACCATTCAGCTGCAATTCGGCGGAATCCTCAATGGTAACGACCCGTTCCCCCGCTGGAATATGCTCTGACAAAGCATTCAAAAACGTGGTCTTGCCGGAACCGGTTCCACCGGATATAAAAATGTTGTACCCGGCCTCCACGAAGGCCGCCAGTACTTCTGCCGCCTCTTTCGAAATGGATTCCAGCCCCGTCAGCTGTTCCAGCGTCATCACGGAATCCGGAAATTTTCGGATAGAAATACAGGAACCATCCAGTGACACTGGCTGTAATACAACATTTACCCTGGAGCCATCCGGCAGTCTTGTATCCAGAATCGGCTGCGCCTCATTGACCACACGGTTTGCGTTTCCAGCAATCTGCTGAATGATATCTGCCAGCCGTTCTGCCGTCAGGTATCCTTTTTCCCAGCGATATAACACACCGGATTTTTCATAAAAAATATGTTCCGGCCCGTTCACCATAATCTCCGTCACCTCCGGATCATCCAGCAATTCCTGCAAAATATCCAGTTTTCGCAGCGAATTAAAAATCTGTTCCTCCCATGCTTCCCGTTCAGCCAGCGACAGCAGGTTTTCACGGCCAAATATCCGCACCTCTGACTGAATCTTTTCCCATAATTCCTCATCAGATACCTCCCGCGATACATCAAGTTTCTCCAAAATCTGCCGCCGCAGATCCTGCCAGATCATCTCCATACACATGCTCCTCCTCTTCCAGCAGCTTTGCTGCCCGTTCTCCTGCCTCTGACTCCATCCATTCGTACAGAAGCTGACTTCCTGTCGTATCTGCGCGAAGCTTCCAGGCTGAAATTTCTTCTATACGCACAGGCCTGTCCCCTGTACATTTTTGTATAAACTTTCTGTGTTCTTCCAGCGCACATTCCTCAATCAAGCCATCATCTGCCAACAAAAAAACTCTGTCCGCCATTGTAAAAATCTGTTCACATCCCCGTACCATTGTCCCCAGTGCAAGCACTGTCACCCCCTCATTTCGATTCAGAATACAATGCAGCAGGCGCCCGGCATCTGCCTCATCCATCTCATGAAGCACCTGTGGATTTCCGGCCGGACAAATATAATCCAGCTTATCCATTCTTCCGATATAACCCCCTGGAAACAGATCTTCCTTCCTGCGCAATGCCAGGATCAGATCACTTAAATCTGCCGTATCCTGCTGCAAATGCAGTAATTTTGCAATACCGCTGCATTCCGTCAGTTCCAGATACAACACCGGTATCTTCTTTGCCCATGCCCAGGCGCACAATATGGCAAATGCACTAAGCTGTCCGGCACTGCATCCTCCGGTGAATACAAACAGTTTCGAAGTCCTGTGTTCTGTACTTCCCGGCATTTTTCCTGCCTGCAGCACACACCGGGAAACAATCTTCCGATACAGGGTCTCCCTGCTCTGATATGGATGAATATGTGTCTCATCCTCTGCAGCATTTTCGCTGATAATAATACTCCGCACCGCAGATCCTGCCATTTCGCTAACAAACGCTTCGGTACCGATCACCACATCCCAACACTGACTTTTGGCTTCTTTCTTTTCAGGAATAAATCTCTCCTGTCCTTCTCTTTTATTTTCGGTACTTTCCCGACTCTGGCTCTCCGCCAGTTCTACCCTCATTTCATTCTCCAGGCGTTCATTCAGATATAACGCCAGCTTTTGCATATATGTCTTGTCCAGACCACCAATCAAAATGGTATGATCCTGCACACTTTCACCCCCAGAATCACTATATATCCCAAAAGAATTGCCATGGAAAAATGAAACCGGTGTCCGGGACAGTTTCTCTCAGGATAGGGCATGATCTCCCTGTTTCTCGCGATCATTTGAAAATATTGAATACAGTTTCGCATACTTGCATAAAACTGCCTCTGATTCAGCAATCTGCCGAACGAGAATCCTGCTGCCAGCAGGAAAGAAATACAGATACAATAGATTGCAACCCGACCACCATTCAGGCAGCCGACTACACAAAATAATTTTACATCTCCGGCACCAAGTCCGTGCATCCGAAACGGGATCCAGCATATACATACCGGAAGTAACAATCCCATCAGAAAATCCTTACAGCCATTCTCCCGGATTCCCGGAATCCACAATAAAATCCCAACCAGTAATCCCGATAATAACAACTTATTTTTAATCTTCCCGGACGCAGAATCCATTGCCGCCGCACATAACAGTAACACCGCAGTTACGCTGATCTGAAGTAATTCCACATGTGTTCCACCTCCTTTGTGAGACCGATTATAGGGGCTTTTTTCCTGTCTGTCTACCCCCTTTTTTCTGCCTGATTTTGCCGTTGTACAATTTCACAACACTTGCAGCAGCATAATGCCGTAAAGTGCCGCCATCCCGCTAAAACCAAGGGTTCCGTATGTCAAAACACTGATGAGATTGACCCCGATAGCCACATCCAGACCATTTCCTGCAAAGAACGCATTCAGGAAGTGGGTACAGATAAAACAGACCACCACGCGAGCCGCGAAATTCAAGAGAATTTCAGCATTTTTCTTCAAAATTCCAATTAGGATCACCAGCAGACATACCCCGGAAATAATCGCGATCCCATACATTTTTTCCATGCCATTTCCTCACAGTTTCTTTTGTTGTAATATATTATTTTTGTGGAATTTTATGCTATTTTTCGTATAGATTTCCGGGTATATGCTTATACTGTAACATGGATTTTTTATCTGATTTTTTGTTACAGGAGGTGACAGACTTGTCCCATTTCTTTTTTCATCCGAAGTCACAGACCACGTCCCAGCTTCTTGCCGATGCCATCGATCATACCAAACTGGAGATTGATACTGCATACCGCAACTTTGAGCACGCACTGGAACCGGATCTCATTGACTGCTATATTTATCAGCTGCAGTCCGCACAGATGCGCTACAAATTTCTGCTGAACTGTGCCAAAAGAGAGGCCAATACACACCTCAAAAGATAAATAAGAAACATACCTTACACATCCAACCTATATTTTCTACAACACCTGAAAGGAAATAACACATCTTTCTCAGCAAATAAAAAAGCCCCATTCGCGAATGTTTTGCACACATACAAAACCTTCCCCGAACAGGGCTTTTCTCTTATATTTTTCAGAAACTTTCATCCAGTTCTTTACTAACCAGACTATCTTCTTGAAATTTGTAACTATCTGTAACGTATTTCTGTCAATAAATACTTACTGAATCGTCAGCGACTCCTGCGTCTGGCTCTGTCCCAGCCGCCATACATACAGCAGATCTTTTCCGATCACCACACCTTTGTTGGTATCAGCACACTGAATTGCCGCAGCCATATCCTGTGTCGCCAGCAACACCTTTCCTTTGGCATAGACATAATACGCACTGGTGCCGTTCAGATTCTTCATCTCCAGAACATTAGACTCCTCATTCATGATCAGTTTTGGAACCACCTGTGTCACAGAAGAAGAGGCCGCCTCACTCAGGAGCTTGAGGGTAACTTCTTTCTGTTTCGTATCTGAAGTCGCAGAGCCAACACTCACCTGCTCTTTTTCCTGCATATCGCGGTTCATGATGGTATCTTCCGTCGTCTCAGCATAAGTATCACCGCTCTTTGCCACACGACTCAGATAAATACTTCCGTCCTCGATACGAATTCCTGTCACATAAATCCCCGGAACTTCATAAGTCTTCAAAATAGCATGGTCGCTGTTCGTCGTATCCATGATCAGCACCTTACTGAGGGCCTGCGTATCCGTCTGGGTGTCCGTGCTGAAAATATCAGAGCTGTTTCCGACACCATAAATGCAGTCACTTTCCAGAAAACCAAGCGGTTTGAGCACCTGTCCGGCCTCCGCGGTAACTTCATAAGTGTCATCTTTTTCCAGATCCGTCACATGCATGGTGCTTCCATCTTCTGTCCACGCAATGTAACGTCCGTCCTCAGAATTTACCAGCATATCCGGTTTCAGATCATCAATAAATACTTCTGCTTTCTTTGTATTCAGATCAATTTTATACACCTGATTGGAAATCGTCATATAAAACGTTCCGCTGTCAGATACATACATCAGCTTTCCAATCTGTTCCTTCACAATCTCATAGGATAACGTCGTCGGAACAAACAGCATTTCTTCCACCGTATTTGTCAGACAGTCGTAATGACACACGCTGACACCAACCTGTCCTTCATGTTCCCCGCGGTTCATATAGCCATAAACCACGAAATCCATGCTTCCGCCTTCATCTGTAGTACGCAGGATCCGAATATCATGCTCGTTATAATTTTCCCGGATATCCATGCCTTCCTGACTGCGGAAACTGAACACCTGTGTCATTTTATTTTCCACCTGATTATAACTCCACAGTTCTCCCTGCTGTACAAAACAGATCACGTTTCCGGTCTCATTTGCTTTAAAATCCACATCACTGGAACGGATTCCCAGATTGATGGTATCCTTTGATACCTGATTTCCCTCTCCGTGGAAAATCTCTTCCACGGTACGCTCAAAATTCAGCAGATATATTTTTTCCGCACCGACACGAACACGGTAATATTCTTCCACATTGTAATATTCCGACTCGCCGCCATCGCCCACGGATGACATAATGTACTCCAGCAGAATGACCTGATAATCGTCATTCATCTCCTTTATGGAAACAATCGGCTCTGTCACTTCTGTCCCCTGGAAATCTCCCCAGCAGGCCTGCGCCAGACTGTTATTGATCGTCACTTTCTGCAGTGTTGTGTTGTCCGCCGTGGAAGACGGTTCCATATAAGAACTCAGCTCAGACTGACGCTCTTTGTCCATGTTAATGGCATGAAATTCTTCCACGAAATCCACGCACTGCTCAATCTGGCTCTTTCCGGTTTCACGGATTCTTGTATAATACCGGCTCGTCTGATCCCCGGTTTTCACCTGCAGGATAAACTGGTATTCCGTGTTGTCCTCCAGCAGATTTTCCACGGTTACCGTGCCTGTTACAGAAGAAGAGTCCCCGGATACGGACACCTCACCATCCTGTAGCAGACGTTCCCCGTTCAGGCTGCGGATCTGAAATGTCACTTTTTCAATTTTACTGCCATACGGATCGATCCGCAGGGACAGTTTTCCATTTGCCGGCAGTGGCGTGATGGTATCACGCATGGAAACCACCGACATCTCGTCCACATATCCATGCATCTCATTCAGCAGGCGGTCACCGTCCACCACATAAACAACCGGCAGTGTCGCCTCTGCCATATCTGTTGTCAGATCTTTCGTCTCATGGTTTGTCAGCTTTGAAAACGCAAACACGGCCACGACAAATACTGCCAGCAATATAAAAAATTTCTGTATTCCTTTACGCATCCGCTGTATCCCTTTCTTCTCTCATCAATCTTTCCAGTGTCGGGGAAATATGAAGCTCTGTCAGCAGCTTGGTCAAATCCTCTGACCGCTTTTTCTTACCTGTTCTGACGGCTCGCAGCAAAATATTTTTCGGCGTATGCTCCATATCGATAAACTCCAGCACCTGCACCTGATAACCGGCCTCTTCCAGCAAATTTGCCCGAATGGCATCTGTCAGCAGTGCGGACATACGCTCTTTGATCAGTCCGTATTTCAGCACCGGCTGCAACAGATCGTTCTGAATCTGTCCGTTGACCTCATGCTGACAGCACGGAACCGACAAAATAACTTTTGCCCCCCAGCGTACTGCCTTGTCCAGTGCATAATCCGTTGCCGTATCGCAGGCATGCAGTGTCACAACCATGTCCACATGATCCACGCCGTCATAATCCGCGATGTCACCGGTCAGAAAAGACAATTTCTCATAACCGTATTCCTCCGCCAGTTTCTGGCAGTGAGCGATCACATCTGCTTTTAAGTCTAAACCGATGATCCGTACATCATAGTGTTTCAGTTCATGCAGATAATAATACATTGCAAATGTCAGGTAAGATTTCCCACATCCAAAGTCTATAATAACAGATTCTCTGTCCTTTGGAAGTTCCGGAACGATATCTTCAATAAATTCTAAGAAACGGTTCATCTGGCGGAACTTATCATACCTAGAATGAACGATTTTTCCCTCTTTTGTCTGCACACCGAGGTCATGCAGAAACGGAACCGGCACTTCCGGATCCAGAATATATTTCTTTTTGCGGTTGTGCTCCAGAGATGCCGTCGGTGCCGGGCAGCCGGATTTTAAGCGGCGCACCGTCCGTTTTCCTTTTTTACTCACCAGCACCTGAATCCGCTCCTTCGGATGCAGCACCTCCAGTTGACGAAATCCTTCCATCCACGCTTCTGTTTTTTCATATACTTCCTGTTCCGACAGATTATAATGCTGTACCTGCTTCTGCGTGTACGCACTTGCCTGAAACAACAGCTGTCCTTTTAACAACACCGGTCTGATTTCAATTTTGCGCACATCATCTTTTTTGCGTGGCCCGCTGATGATGATCTTTGCAAGTTCCCGGTCCATACAGCCGCTTAATATTTCTTCCCATGCATTTATCATAATGTTATATTTCCTTTTATACCTGAATTATCGTGTCTTCTTTGTTTCCTGTACAGGTTAAAAATTTTTCTTTCCTGTAAACTGTGATAATTATAGGGTATTTTTTCCCGTCATACAAGACCTAATACCATCTCCGACAGCGATAATGTCTGCATCTTCTTCGATACATTTCCTGCATGAGCATCACCTGGATCAGCTGAAAATACCTCTCCTCCGGGTTCAGCTTTCCATCCTCATCCACATCCTGCGGATTCAGTTCCCGGTAAATCCTGCGACAGATCAGTTCCATCATCAGCCGGTCCGGATACCGGTCAAACATCATACTGCCCTCGTATTCCATCCGGTCACACTCCTGATCCACCAGTTTCTGGATATTTCGCGCGTCCCTCGGATACATTTCCTGCAGCCGCCGGCAGTCCTTTTCATACTCCGTCTCCTCAAACATCGTATTCTGCATCGGATATGTCATATAAAACGGCATTTTTTCGCGGGTATACGGATCCTGCTCCACCCACGGATACCTTTCCTGTCCAAAACTCATTGCATACACCAAACCATATCTTCGTTCTTATCACAACATATGCACAAAAAGAAAAATCCGTGTCAGTTTTACCCGACACAGACTTTTCTTTTTCACCTGAAATTGTAACGAGAAGATTTCTCTCCGTTTTTGTTCTGCACACATTTTCCTCTGCAGTTTAAGATGCCTCCCGGCGCGGTGCATTCTCACGGATCCGCTCTGCGATCAGCAGATACTTTTCCATCACATGGGCATAGCCTTCTCTGCAATGCGGAACAGTACAGTTGACGCAGTTTTTGATACCGTTCGGCAGATACTCAAAATTGCCGCCACAGTCCTCTCCTAAAAGGTATAATGGGCAGTAACAAAACAGACAGTTAAACTCCTCCTCTTCAACTCCTGTGTGACATGGGAAATATTCACATGCACGATTCTGGAAAAAATCAAATCCTTCTTTTCTCATGATATCCTCCTACACGATGTAAAAATTTATCTATTCCCACTCTTTTTTCTCTCATGTTCAGTCAGGCGATCGCCCGTTTTTCTTTTCCTGCTGCATTCTGCTGAAATATACTGGAAAAACTTTCCACATGACGTTCTAAAATATCCATCACGCTCTGTTTCTCCTCAGCCCCGTCATAAATGCTGTAAAGCAGGAAAATCGGTCCGTAAAAATCCAACACCAGCTGTCTGGCTTTCTGGCTGTCCTCTGTCAGTTGTTCAAACATCGGCTCCATATAGGATACCGGTCCTTTGGCCAGATATCTCTGATACAGTTTCGCCATTCTCGGATCTCGATACTGCTCCAGCGTCAGTACTCTGCGGAAACAGCTCGGAAATTCTTCGCTGGTCCAGTACTGAAACTGTTCTTTTGTATATGTCTTGATCTGTTCAAAAGCTGCTGCCTTATCATCCACATCCACTCTGGCCGCTTCCTTTGGCAGCTCACATTCTGCTGCCTTTGCGATAATGCAGTCCAGAATTTCCTGTTTGCTCTTGTAATGCTTATACAGCGCAGCCTTTGTCACACCCAGCTTTGCCGCAATGTCATTCATGGATGTCCCCGTGTATCCATTCTGCGCAAAAAGCTGCAGTGCTTCTTCCAAGATTCTTTGTTTCATCGGTTTCTCTCTCATTTTTGTTTCCTCCTGTCATAAAAAACTTCTCCAGGAATTGTATTTCACAGAAAAAACAAAAAAGCCGCGGTAGTCTTTTGACTGCCACAGCCGATTTTCTGCAAAACATATACGCCTGTAACTCCAATTCCGAAAGTATGCAAGCACTTCCATTTAAGCAGGTCTCCTGACTCGCATATCCTCAGCTCCCGCACGCCTTCTCAGGATCACTCCCAATGACTGGCTTTCGCCCTGTGCGGTGCCTCCATGCCTACAGTGGCGGTACCGTTCCGGATTCTGACCGGATTCACTATTCTTCACGTATCTCATGCCTTTTTCAATGCAAAATACATGACACTTAAATGTTCTATTCAGATACTTATAGTATACAGAATCACCCTTAAAAAGTCAATCTGTCTGAGCGAAAAAGTTTCCGATTGGTTACTGCTTTTTTACAGTTCATATGCGCCATTGAAAAACCGGCTATGTCACTGGTGCTTACGATCATATCCCTGGGAACCCGCGTGGCTCTGGCTTATGCTTTTGCCCCCCACACATCACTTGACGTTACCGCAATCTGGTGGGCAATTCCGATCGGATGGATCCTGGCAGACCTGACGGGATTTCTTTATTACAGAAAAATACAGATATCAGACTGATAATCATACCGAAATTACTATTTTTTTATAAAAAAAACTGTGAGCAATGGATTTTTCTTCCATCCTCACAGTTTTTTATTAGAATTCTTCTATAAGTTCATTTTAATCATCCAGCAGCATATGATAAAAATCCAGATACTTTGTATCATGATTTTTCGTTGCCGCAATAGCCGTTCTCGGATGCTGATCTGTCAATCCTGTCAGCAGATATGGAATATTATATCCCCATACCGCACCTTCCTCGATGAGTTTCAACATATGTTTTTCGATAAAAGAAAGAACCGGTGCAATCTCATATTTCGGGTTTTTCAGGAAGCCAAGCAGTCCTTCCAGAGAGCAGTTTCCTGCGCCACGACCCATTCCCATGACAGTTCCGTCTACCATGCTTGCACCGATGGACAGAGCCTCAATGGTATTGGCGAACGCACACTGCTGGTTGTTGTGCGCATGGATTCCAACCAGTTTCCCGCTCTCGGCCATTGCTTTCAGGTACATATCCGTGATATCACGAATCTGAATCGGATACAAAGAACCGTAGCTGTCTACCACGTACACACCGTTTACCGAAGATTTTTCCAGCATTTCCAGAGCCATCTGAATATCACGCTCCTGACATTTGGAAATTGCCATGATATTACAGGTTGTCTCATAACCTTTCGCTGCAGCGTCCTCGATCATTGCGATTGCTTCCGGCATCGTATTGATATACGTAGCCACACGGATCAGATCTACCGGGCTGTCCGCGCGGTCTTTAATGCTGTGTTTGTAATCGCAGCGTCCCACATCTGCCATAACAGAGATCTTCATATCAGTATCATTGTCTCCAACAATTGCACGGATAGCCTCATCCTCAGCAAATTTCCATTTTCCAAATTTATTTACGTCAAACTGTTTTTTATCCGCACGGTATCCAAACTCCATATAATCTACACCGGCCGCCAGATTTGCTTTATATAAATCGTACACAAAGTCATCCGTAAAGTAAAAATCGTTCACCAGACCTCCATCACGCAGAGTTGCATCCAGCACACGGACATCTTCACGCACTGACATCATGTTTCCTTTGATTTCCATCATTGTCTTTTGTCTCCTTACTTTCAAAATCACTTCTGTCATTTTATCTTACTTTATACGAAAAATCAACAAAAATATTTTATCACTTTAAAGCGTTGATTTTTTGCAGTATCTGTTCGCTTTCATTTGTTAAATCTGTCACTTTTTCCTCTACTTTCTATCAGATTCTGTAATCGAATGGTATTTTTTACAAACAAATAGCATAAAAATCACTTTTTTTGTGAAATATCTCTGGATTTTGCCGTGCAAGGTGCTATAATGTAAACAGGCTATGTCGACGTATGACGTCGTCAACAGAGCAAAAATTATTATCATGTAATTAATAGGAGGGAAAGAAATGGCTAGAACAAAAGTTATTTCTGCTAAAGAAGCTGCCGCACTGATCAAAGATGGCGATACTGTATTAGTCGGCGGATTCATGACAAACGGAACAGCAAAATCTATCGTAAACGAAGTAACAGCAAAAGACCTTACAGTTGTATGTAACGACGCAGGTTTCGAAAATGAAGGAACAGGTCGTTTACTTCACAACGGATTAATCAAAAGATTAATCGCTACACACGTAGGTCTGAACAAAGAAGTTGCAGCTAAATTCAACGCTGGCGAGCTTGAGTTAAAACTTCAGCCACAGGGTACACTTGCTGAGCAGGTACGTGCAGGCGGAGCTGGTCTTGCAGGATTCCTTACACCAACAGGTATCGGTACTATCGTTGCTGACAGCACTTCTCCGACAACTCTCGAGGGCAAACAGGTTATCGAATTAGATGGCAAAGAGTACCTTCTTGAGAAAGCAATCCGTGGTAACGTTGCAATCATCCAGGGATACATCGCTGATGAGTCCGGTAACATCCGTTACAGAGGATCTGCTCGTAACTTCAACCCGATGATGGCTTCTGCAGCTGATATCGTTATCGCTGAAGTTGAGAAGATCGTTCCGGCTGGTGAGATTGGTCCAAACTATGTGGAAACTCCACACATTTATGTTGATTATTTAGTAGTAAAGGAGGAAGCATAAGATGGAAAGAAGTGAAATCAAACCATATATCGCGAAACGTGTCGCTAAAGAATTACATGATGGTGATGTTGTAAACCTTGGTATCGGACTTCCTACTATGGTTCCGGATTACCTTGATCCATCCGTTAAACTTACATTACAGTCCGAGAACGGATTCATCGGTCTTGCAGCTGTTGATCCGGAAGATCCGGATGCTGATTACATCGTAAACGCAGGCGGACAGCCGGCAGGTATCGAGAAAGACGGTATGTTCTTTGACAGCGCTACATCTTTCTCCATCATCCGTGGTGGACATGTAGATGCTACAGTTCTTGGTTCTCTTCAGGTAGACGAGAAAGGTAACATCGCAAACTGGATCATTCCTGGAAAAATGGTTCCTGGAATGGGCGGAGCTATGGACCTTGTAGTAGGTGCTAAAAAAGTTATCGTAGCTATGGAGCACACACAGAAAGGTGCACCGAAGATCTTAAAAGAGTGTACATTACCACTGACAGCTAAAGCTCAGGTTAACTTAATCGTTACTGAGATGGGTGTTATGGAAGTAACTCCGGAAGGAATCGTATTAAAAGAGTACAACCCGGAATTCACTGTTGAAGAGATCCAGGCTGCTACAGAAGCAAAACTGATCATCGCTGATGATCTGAAACCAATCGAGTAATATAGAGTGCAGTGATTCTGAGAAGAATATGTCAGCTTATGCTGACCAGAATCACGCATCAAGTCTCACATATATTCGACTTGAATAAAATAAAAAACAATTTTATATTGTATTTAAAAAGGTATGCTCTTGCATACCTTTTTATTTGCGTATATAATAGCAACGATCCTATATTTTATATGATATATAACAAATATAATATTTTTTCGAAAGGAGATTCCCTTTTATGGTGAACAAAAAAATGCTGAAAATAGCCATTCTGGTCATTACATTCGCTCAGATGGCTACCAATGGTCTGTCTCCGGCACTTTCAGACATCGCCGCTGCATTTCCGGACACAGCCATTTCTACCATACAGCTTCTGATGAGTCTTCCGGGTATTTTTGTTGTAGTATTATCCTTTGTGGCCGCATGGCTGACATCAAAAATTTCCAAAAAAGTTCTGATTGGGATCGGAAGTGTCTGCATCTGTCTGACTGGTATTCTCGGAACTTTTATTTATCAGAGTCTTTCCCTTCTGTTTGCATGGTCTGTGATCATGGGTATTGGTATGGGACTGGTATCCGCTCTGACTGCTTCTCTGATTACTGATTTTTATGAGGGGCAGGAAAAAACATCCCTCATGGGACTTCAGACAAGTGCGGCAAACATCGGTGGTATGATCATGACAGCTGTCGGCGGTGTCTTAACCGCTGTCGCATGGAACCTAGATTATCTCGTATATGTCATTATCGGTGTTCCTGGACTGATCCTGTTACTTTTGTTTGTTCCGTACAAAAAGCAGGAAACAATCACTCCTGCGAAAGAAGCTGCCCCGGCAGCCCAGACTTCCGGCTCTTTTTCCGTATTAAAGCATGGAAAAGTCTGGAATTATACCATTTTCGCACTGCTGCTGTTACTGTTGTTTAACGTAGGTCCTACAAACCTTGCCATGTACGTCACAGAATTTGGTATCGGAAATTCTGTCCTGTCCGGATGGGCCGCAACCGTGTTCCTTCTTGGTGGTACTCTGATGGGAATCGCCTTCGGTTTTCTTGCGAAAAAACTGGATGTCTGCACCATCCCGGTTGGATATGTATTCCTGGCGCTCGGCTTCTTCGTTATCATTATCAATCCGAACGTTGTATGCCTGTTTGTCGGCTGTCTGCTGGCCGGAATGTCCATCAGCCTTATCACTCCGCAGTGCATCCTTCAGACCGGTGTATATGCGGCAACACCGCAGGAATCCGCTATGGCTACTGCTGTCGTTCTGGCAGGATCCAATGTCGGTACTTTCCTGACACCTCAGATTACAAATATCGCAGCTGCCGTCTTTGGAAGTGAGAGTACACGTTACCGTTTTATTCTGGTTATCGTGATCGCGCTGGTACTGGCAGTAATTTCTCTTATTTTTACAGCAAGAGAACGCAAGCTTCGCAGAGCGTAAGATTGTATACATATTATAATTTTGTTATATAGTGCAAAAAGTGTATCATCATATGCTTTTACCCCAAACTGTAAATAATCGAGTAGGAGGGGGATTTGAATAGTCCCCCGACCTCTCACACCACCGTGCGT
>CAVEOS010000042.1:0-22978 GCA_963617435.1 Lachnospiraceae bacterium | reverse complement strand
AAGAAGGTTTTTATATTTTCTAATCCAAGAATCGTCTATTCGTTGTGCCCGCCTCCGCGCGGGCCATTTTTATTCAAGAAAGCGCCGCCGGCGGTCTTTCCTATAAAGTAAAAAATCCCCACAGCTATTTATACTGCGGGGATGTATTATCATTTGATTAATTTTTAAAGCTGTGGATTGGAGCCGGAATACGTCCCTGACGATTTACAAAGTTCGCACAGGAATACTGATTTACCGGCATAATCGGTGCATAACCTAACAGTCCACCGAACTCTACCATCTCGCCAACGCCTTTTCCGATGACCGGAATCAGACGAACCGCGGTTGTTTTCTGGTTTACCATACCGATTGCCATCTCATCCGCAATAATGCCGGAAATCGTTGTTGCCGGTGTATCTCCCGAAATGGCGATCATATCCAGACCAACGGAGCATACGCATGTCATAGCCTCTAATTTTTCCAGTGTCAGCGCATTTGCTTTTACTGCATCGATCATTCCCTGATCTTCGCTGACCGGAATAAACGCACCACTTAATCCGCCGACATAGGAAGATGCCATGATACCGCCTTTTTTTACCTGATCGTTCAGCATAGCTAATGCTGCGGTTGTACCCGGTGCTCCGGCGTACTCCAGACCGATCTCCTCAAGGATCTCAGCCACACTGTCACCAACTGCCGGTGTCGGAGCCAGAGACAGATCAATGATTCCGAACGGAATGCCAAGCATTTTGGAAGCCTCTTTTGCTACCAGCTGACCAACACGGGTGATCTTGAATGCTGTCTTTTTGATGGTCTCACACAGAACCTCAAAGCTCTCGCCTCTTACTTTTTCCAGCGCAGTCTTTACAACCCCCGGTCCGCTGACACCTACGTTAATGATGGCATCTGCTTCTGTCACACCGTGGAATGCGCCTGCCATGAATGGGTTGTCATCTGGTGCATTACAGAATACGACCAGTTTTGCACATCCAAGTGAATCTGCATCTTTTGTATATTCTGCGGTCTCTTTAACGATTTCTCCCATGAGACGTACTGCATCCATATTGATACCGGTTTTGGTGGAACCAAGGTTTACGGAGCTGCAGACACGCTCGGTGCAGGCAAGTGCCTGTGGAATGGAGCGGATCAGCAGTTCATCAGCAGTTGTCATGCCTTTGCTCACCAGTGCGGAATATCCGCCGATAAAGTTGACACCTACTTCTGCAGCCACACGGTCTAAAGTCTGTGCGATTGTTACATAATCTTCCGGCTTTTTGCAGGCAGCTGCACCGATCATAGCGATCGGAGTTACCGAAATTCGTTTGTTTACGATTGGAATACTGTAACGGTTTTCGATGGTTTTACCTGTTTTTACCAGATCTTTTGCTAAGGTTGTAATTTTATTGTAAATGTTCTGATTTACTTTGTCCAAATCAGAATCAATACAGTCTAATAAACTGATTCCCAGTGTAATGGTACGAACATCCAGATTTTCCTGCTCGATCATCTTGTTCGTCTCATTTACTTCAAACATATTTATCATTGGTCGTAATCTCCTTTTTCCAGTGCTGAATCTTTTTGAAAACAACAGGATTTCTCGCAATCTAATTCATTTTCCTGTTGTCTTAATGAAACAAATGTCACGCGATCTAATATTTTTAGATACGGTGCATCATATCAAAAATTTCTTCTCTCTGGCATTTGATCTTTACGCCAATTTCTTCGCCGATCTGCTCTAATTCTTTTACGCAGTCTGCAAATGGTTTTGCGGAAGTACTCATATCCACGATCATCATCATATTAAAGAAATCCTGTACAATTGTCTGTGAAATGTCAAGTACGTTAATACTGTTACTTGCAAGGTAGGTACATACTTTTGCAATGATACCTACGGTGTCTTTTCCTACTACTGTGATAATTGTTTTGTCTGTTGTCTTTTCCATTGTGTTCTCGCGCATATGCGCTCTCCTCTCTCAAAATTGCGGTCACAAAGCGTTTGCGGATCATCCATTATACATCTGTGCAATTCTCATCTTGCAAACATGTACTCTACATAGATACCTATGATGAACGAAAAATAACATCAAATCGTCACTAATTCAGAAACCTCATCCCTTTTGGCAACCACCATCGGAAAATCACTGCCCTTGTAAGGATTTTCTCCCATGGTCACTTCCAGTCGTACGGTCTCCCATGCAAGCTGTGGATAATTATTCTCTTTGCTCAAATGACCTAAAATCACTTTTTTAAAACCATCATGCAATACTTTGCCAAGCAGCTGACCGGACAGTTCATTTGATAAATGTCCTCGGTCTCCAAGGATTCTCCGTTTCAGCTGATACGGATACGTTCCCGCCTGCAGCATATGTACATCATGATTGGCTTCTAACAATAATACATCCAATCCCTGCAATTTGTCTACAATATAATCATCATATTTTCCAAGATCTGTGATAATTCCCATGGATTTCTCACCCTGATACATCATATAAGCCACCGGTTCTGCCGCATCATGGGATGTCGGCACCGGGGAAATCCGCATATCTCCAATGGTAAAATCCTCCTCCGGATGGATCACCCGAAACAGGGACTCATCCACTTTTCCAATGGATGACTTTTCTTTGATGGCATCAATGGTTCCCTGGGTGGCATACATAGGAAGCCCATATTTCCGCGCCAGAACCCCAAGGCTTTTGATATGATCGGAATGCTCATGGGTCACAAGAATTCCGTCCATCTCAGGCGTTTTCAGTCCAATCTCATTGAGCCCGGCTTCAATCCGCTTGCCGCTGATTCCGGCATCCACAAGGACATGGCAGTGGTCTGTGCCTGCGTAAATACAGTTTCCGCTGCTGCCGCTTGCTATACTACATAATTCCATTTATTCCTCCGTTGTCTAACGATTCTGTATATTTTTGCTATTTGCAAAATTGAAAAATGCACTCGACAGTTTTATTGCTCGCCGCCTAATAAAGTCGGGGCATTTCACATTTTCTATACACATCTTTGTATCACAGGATCATCCCTGCGTTTTTTCTATCTGACGTGCTTTCATCAACTCATCAATCTGTCGAAAAGCATCTTCTGGCAGATGGTTGTTATCAATTTCTGCCTTGCATACTTCACGATATGTATTCTCTGAAAGCTGACTGGCAAAAATATTGTCAATTTTTTCATCGGAATACCCACGGTTTAATTTCAACCGCTCTCTCCGATTTTCCTCAGAGGTATAAATATACCACAGTTCGTCACAGATTTCATCATAATGTTCTTCGATCAGCAATGCCGCTTCCAGAATCAGCACTTCATGTGTCTGTGCTGTGCGCTCACGATCCATTTCATCAATGACATACTTTTTTACCGCCGGATGCACGATATCGTTCAATGCAAACCGTTTCTTTTCATCAGAGAACAATACCTGTGCCATCTTTTTCCGGTCAATCTGTCCGTCTGCCTCAAACACCTGATCCTTTGCAAAAAGTTCCTGCAGTTTTCGGTAGCAGTCTGTGCCCTGCTCCATCAGATCATGAGCGATCTCATCTGCCAGCATGACACGGCATGGATAATTGTTTTCAAGATAGGTCAGAATCGCGGTTTTTCCGGCGCCAACACCGCCTGTAATTCCTATAAAATGCATACTGTTATATGTTGATTCAGAGTTGTCCGCATCACTTTTGATACAGCAACTCTGAATCTTTCCTTTCTAAAAAAATGAATCCTGCAAATAAAATATTGATTTTCGCATCCACTGAAAAATACCCATAATATTCTTCCTTTTTCTGCAATTCTCCCTATTATTTCCAATAGGATCATTTTTTCACATTTCTAATTTAGTGTGCTTCGAACCAGTTTTTACCAGACTGCACATCTACTTCCAACGTTACAGCCAGATCTGCCGCATGACGCATCTCCTCAGCCAGAAGCGTTTTTACATATTCCTCTTCGTCCGCTGCTGCCTCGATCAAAAGCTCATCGTGTACCTGCAGGATCAACTTGGATTTTAACTGCTCCCGATCCAGACGCTGTTTTACCCGGATCATGGCAATTTTAATAATATCCGCCGCAGTTCCCTGAATCGGAGAGTTCATGGCAATACGTTCACCGAAGGAACGCTGCATAAAATTGCTGGAAGACAGCTCCGGAACCGGTCTGCGTCTGCCAAACATCGTCTCCGCATAGCCTTTTTCCTTTGCATCGGTCACCAGACGGTCAAGGAATGTCTTGATGCCCGGATAAGTTTCAAAATAACTTGCAATATAACCTTCCGCTTCTTTTCGTGTGATACTCAGATCTTGACTCAATCCAAAGGAACTGATACCGTACACGATACCGAAGTTTACTGCTTTTGCGTTTCTTCTCTGCAGATCTGTTACTTCCTCTAACGGTGTGTGGAATACCTGAGAAGCAGTGATCCGGTGAATATCCTCCGCATGCTGATAAGCCGCGATCAGGTTCTGATCTCCGGACATATGCGCCAGCACACGCAGTTCGATCTGGGAATAATCCGCATCGATAAATACATAACCATCCTTCGGCACAAATACTTTTCGGATCAGTCTGCCAAGTTCCATACGGATTGGAATATTCTGCAAGTTCGGCTCGGTACTGCTGATACGTCCGGTTGCCGTAATCGTCTGGTTGAATGTACTGTGAATTCTTCCATCCGGAGCAATGCACAGAGCAAGTCCATCCGCATATGTGGATTTCAATTTGGTAAGCTGGCGGTACTCCAGAATTTCTGATACGATCGGATAATCCGGTGCCAGACGCTCCAGTACATCCGCCGCGGTGGAATATCCGGTTTTCGTTTTCTTACCATTTTGCATCTGCAGTTTTTCAAACAGAATGACACCAAGCTGTTTTGGCGAATTGATGTTAAAAGTTTCTCCTGCTTTTTTATAAATGGAAGTCTCCAGCTCCGCAATCCTGCCGGTAAGCTGTGCGCCATAGCTTTCCAGCTCTGCCTTTTCTGAACGAACACCTTCTTTTTCCATATCTGCCAGTACAAATACCAGCGGCATTTCAATCTCATCGTACAGCTTTTTCATGCCGTGTTCTTCCAGCTGTTCCAACAGCTGATCTTTTACCGCAATACAAGTATACGCCTGATAGCAGGCCAGTAATTCCAATGCCTCCGGTTTCTCGTCTGCCGCTTTTTTGATTTTTAATTTTCCAAGCAGATCGACCTGGGACGGTACCATCTGTCCTAAAATATCTTTTGCAAGATCATCGTAAGTATATTCGTTTTTCAACGGATTCAGCAGATATGCCGCAATCGTGGTATCCATGCAATTCTTTGTTTCTGCCACGCGGACATGTTTTAACAGACCTTTCAGATCCGGTGTCACCAGAGTATCCAGTCCGTCACAGAGTTTCTGCGCCTGCTCTTCCAGATAACCTTCTGTCACAAATCCACCACAGGTCAGATAGACAACGTTCTGATTGCTTTCTGCCACTGCCAGACCATAGACAGTTCCCGCTTCTTCAAAGAAGGATACTGCTGCCTCTTTTGCGGAAAATCCGTCAAAAAAGTTCTGAATCTCATCCAGTTCATGATACACATGGAAATATTTTTCCAGATCGTTCTGTGACATATCATCTGAAAAACGGGTCAGCATATTTTTGAACTCCAGACGCTTCATATATACATACGCTTCCGGTGTATACAGATCGGTCAGTTTTGCCGCTTCCATGTCAAAATCGATCGGCGCATGCACTTCAATGGTAGCCAGTGTCTTGCTCATCTGCGCCATATCATAGTGCTCTTCCAGATTGGTTTTTGCACGTTTCGGTGTAATTTCTTCCAGATGCGCATAAGCGTTTTCAATACTCTTGTAAGCAACGATCAGATTGGTGGCAGTCTTCTCACCAATGCCCGGAACACCCGGAATATTATCAGAACTGTCGCCCATCAGTGCTTTCACATCAATAAATTCCTTCGGAGTCACCTGATAACGTTCCACTACATCTGCCGCATAATAATCTTCAATCTCCGTACCGGTTCGTTTTGTTTTCGGAATCCGGATTTTTACCTTTTCTGTTGCCAGCTGCAGCAGATCGCGGTCACCGGAAATAATGCTGACATCCATGCCCTGTGCTTCTGCCATACCTGCAATGGTTCCAAGCAGATCATCTGCCTCATAGCCCGGTTTTTCCACAATGGTGATTCCCATAGCCTGCAAAACTTCTTTCATGACAGGCACCTGCTCCCGCAGTTCCTGCGCCATCGGCTTTCTCGTTCCTTTATAGGCATCAAACATCTGATGGCGGAAAGTCGGCTCGCTGCGGTCAAAGGCCACCGTCAGATAATCCGGTTTTTCCTCATCCAGAATTTTGAACATAATATTTAAAAATCCATACACCGCATTGGTGTGCAGCCCCTCGGAGTTCGTCAATGGCGGAACTCCGAAAAAGGCACGGTTTAAAATACTGTGTCCATCAATCAGTACGATTTTTTCACTCATGCTAAATCTCCCTTGTATACTCTTTGAGCCACTCGCGCTCATCGTCATTCAGATACGGAGATATTTTCTCCCATACCATCTTGTGGTATGCATTCAGCAGTTTTTTCTCACGGCCGGTCATCTCCTCCGGAATAATTCCATCCAGATCGATCGGCGCGTAAGTAATATTTTCAAACTTCATAAACTGACCATACTCGTTTTTCTCTGCTTTCGCGCAGATCAGCTCGTTCTCGGTACGGATACCGTACTCGCCTTCCAGATATACACCCGGCTCATCAGTTGTGATCATACCCTCTTCCAGTCTGCCGCTGTCATTACGCTCTGCAACGACTCTCCAGCGGAATCCGTTCGGTCCTTCATGTACGTTCAGGATATGTCCAACACCATGACCTGTTCCGCATTTGTAGTCAATGCCCATCTGCCATAACGGTCCACGGCTTAAAATATCCAGGTTTAATCCGCTGCATCCGTACAGGAATTTGGCATCTGCAAGGTTCAGGTTGGATCTGCAAACCGTTGTAAAGTGCAGTTTCTGTTTATCGGTCAGAGGCCCAAGGGCAAAGGTTCTTGTAATATCAGTCGTTCCCTCATAGTAATGTCCGCCGGAATCTACCAGTAAAAATCCTTCTGGTTTTAACTCCGCTGCTGTCTCTTCTTTTGCGGAATAGTGCATCATAGCTGCATTTGCACCGTAAGCACTGATGTTATCAAAACTCAGATCCAGGAAGTTTTCCTGCTCAGCTCGTAAGCTGTCCAGATATTTTCCTGCAGTATACTCTGTGATATATTCTTTTCCAACATGTGTCTTTAACCAATACATAAACTTGGTTACTGCCACACCGTCTTTTAAATGAGCGATTCTTGTATTTTTTAATTCTGTCTCATTTTTGATGGCTTTCATGCGCTCGGACGGATTCAGATCATCCACAACCTTTAATCCTTCCGGAAGTGCCATGCGGATACGATAGTTGATGGTATGCTCGTCCATGAGCATTACTTTGTCTGCAGTAATTTTTTCTGCTGCATCATAAATCTCATCATAAGCGCAAACAGTGATGTTGTTGTCTGCCAGATAAGCACGAACTTCATCAGTCAGTGTCTCCGCATGAATAAACAGTTTGCATGCATCTTCCTCGATCAACAGGAAAGATAAAAATACCGGAACGTGGGAAATATCGTTTCCACGCAGGTTTAAGATCCACGCAATGTCATACAGAGAACTAATCAAGTGTGCCTGTGCACCTTTCTCTTTCATTACTTCACGGATTCTTCCTAATTTGGAAGCGGTAGTCTCTCCGCTGTATTCATCTGTTAAAATCCATACTTTCTCGGTCGGAAGCTGTGGTCTGTCTGTCCAGATCTCGTTTACCAGATCTTTTGCAACGGACAGGCTGCCCTGTTTTTTCTCAGCGATTTTGGCATATGCTGCTCCGTCTGCGCTGGAAAGCACTCTTCCATCAAAGCCGATCACGCCGCCCTGTGGAAGTTTATCTTCTACAAATTCTTTTACCGTCGGTACGCCTTCCTCAGACATACGGTACAGTGTGATGGTGCTGCCTGTAAGCTGCTGCTCCGCCTGAATGAAATAACGTCCATCAGTCCACAGACCTGCCTCTGTCAGAGTCACTACTAAGGTTCCTGCAGATCCTGTAAAGCCGCTCATATAAGAACGTGCTTTGAAATATTCACCAACATACTCTGACTGGTGAAAATCTGCAGTTGGAATCATGTAGATATCCATGTTGTTTTTTTTCATTTTTTCTCGCAAAACTGCGAGTTTTTCCTGAATTGTCATATCATCTATCCTCCATGTTACTTATAGTTTTTATCTTATACTCATAGTAATCTGCCTGCGCAGATTTGTATGAGATATTAGCATTATTAAAATGTCAAGCAGATATTCACAATCCACTCATGTCACCTGCTCATAGCCAACTAGCTGCTATGAAGCTAAAATTAGTAAAACGTCAACGGTTCTGAATCAAAGAAATGGCTATGATCTGCCGGAAAAAATCCGATTTTTGCATTCGGGTATTTTTTCTGTAATGGCTTTTGATAGCCTTCCAGATACAGTTTTTCAAGGTGCGTTTCTGCCACAAGATCTGTATCTGAAACACCAAGACACTGTTTTACCAATTCCAGGCGATGACTCACCTCAAAAAAGTGATGTCCAATCGCATGCAGTCCCATGACCACCTGGATCTCATTTACGTTTTCCGGAATCCCCGGTTCGTACGCTGCCGGAAATTTAATCGGCATATGTTTTGATCCATCTGCCTCTACCAGTACAATATCCGCAAGCGGACAAGCCTGCTCGTAAATATCCTTCGGTAACGATGCAATTTTTCCTTCTTTCACCGGGTTGCCACAGATACAAACGTTTTGTTTTTCCAACTGTTGTCGGATATTTTTCAAATTTTCGGATAAAACCATACCCGGTTCCAGACCCATATGGGTTGTCGTTGTGACCAGAACTTTTTTGCCCTGCTGCACATATTCTTTTGTAAGATTTTTGATCCGGCTTGTTTTGCCGCCGGCGCCCACAATTGCAATTACATACATTGTTTTATCACCTTTTTTCTAAACTGAGTTTTTATTGACTTTTTTCATTTAGGAACTTTTATTCTATATCATCTGTATTCTCAGATTTTTCTTTTTCTAATTGCTGTTTTAATACAAAATATGCTTCCACAACACCACCTGCAATGCATCTGGCTTTATCCGAAATCGTAAAACAGTTTTCGTATTCATTCAGTCGTGGATCAATATCCGCCATCTTAAATCCTTTTGTCACCGGATATCCTTCCCGGATCATTCCCCGGAGTAAACCGGAAAGACTTGCCGGAACCTCTGTCCTTGTTCCATCCGCGCCTTCAATCCATGCGATTGGCTGCCCTTCTTCTACAATATCTGTAATTTTCGCAATATTGTGTAAAATTCCTGCTGCAGGTGCATAGATCACACGTTCTGCTGCATAGCCGCCAATCATTCCCGGAACACCCGTATTTGCAATGGCTTTTCCTTCATAGATGACTCTGCCAAGTTTATGACCACGCATAGTTTCAACGACAGCATCACAATCCTGACCTGCTGTAAAGCCCGGTCCAAGTGCGATTGTGATCGATGCCATATCGCGTGTGGTTCCAAGATTCTTTTTTGCAAGAATCGCATCTACCACTGCCACCGGTTTGAAACGCTTCAGACAATTTCCTTTTGGATCAATAAACATCGTCAGCTTATCTTCCTTCAGAAAACGCTCCGCCTCGTCTTCATCCTGCGCCAGAAAACACTCCATATCCTCAACTTTAGAATGTCCTTCATATACTGCCTCACTGAATGCCACATTTCTGCGAATTGCAGATGGATTTGCGATTTCCAGTATCAATACCGAAAAACCACATTTTTTCAATTTATAAATCGTTCCGGTTGCAATATCCCCACCGCCACGAACGATAATCAGATCTTTCATACTAACCTCGCATTTCTTCCTCTGATTTTCATCCTTTCTATCTTATCACAAAATCGGCAGATATGAAATAAAGAGATACACCATTTTCATGATATATCTCTTCATTTACTACTTACATAATTTTAATTCAACCGTACTTTTATGCCTCAACAGCCCCTTTTACAATAAACTCAAGTGCCTGTTTGGAAAGGATATCCTCTGCAACCATAGCTACTCCACGCTCGCCCATCATCTCACGCAGCTGCTCTGCCGGCATCTGATAAGACATTGCCATTGCAGCGATTGTCTGATCAACATCCTCGTCTGTATAGGAAAATCCTTCTGCTTTTGCAATCTCCTGTAAAACTGCCTGACCTTTTAACATGGAAAGTGCATCTTTTGCTGCGTACTCCTCAAACAGTTCTTCTGTTAATCCATTGTACTGCAGATACTGTTCAAATGTGTTTCCCGCATTGCGAAGCTGTGCAAGAAGATTGTTTTTGAGCTGTTCTTTGCGCTCGTCGATGAATTCCTGCGGAACTTCGATTTCAGAAGCCTCTACAATCTGCTCCAGAACTTTGTTTTCTTTCTCCATATCTGCCTGATTCTGTTTGAAATCATGAATGGATTTCTTTACAAACTCTTCAAACTCTGCAACAGTCTTGCACTGGGAGATTTTCTGAACTACTTCATCGGAAAGTTCCGGGACAAAGCTGCTGCGGACACCTTTTACCGTAACTTTAAATGTAGCTTCTTTTCCTGCAAACTCTGCTGCATGATAGTTTTCCGGGAATGTAACAACCACATCTACGTTGTCATCTTTTTTTGCTCCAACTAACTGATCTTCAAATCCCGGAATGAACGTATTGGAACCAAGTTTTAATGGAAAATCTGTTCCGTCTCCGCCTGCAAAGGCCTCTCCGTCAATATATCCGACAAAATCGATGACTGCCTCGTCACCAAGTTCTGCTGCTCCGTCTTTGTCCTGAGTTGTTACCGCATACTGTCTTGCACGCTCCAGTTCTACGTTTACTTCTTCCTCAGTAATGATAATCTCTGCTTTTTTTACCTCTACTCCTTTATAATTTCCAAGAGTAACCTGAATTTTTTTCTCGCTCATCGCTTCCTCCAAAAGTATTTTCTTTTATCAGATTTTTTCGTCTTTTCCGATATCACAGATTTATACGATATAAAAACTGTTTCTGACGTAATCTTTCTGATTCATACCTGTCCAAGTATACTCTATTTTAACGTAAGTTTCCATCACTTTATGCTTTTTTCACTCTTTCTGACCTAAAAAACTATAATTTCGTACCTATTTTTCAAAACCTGAATAACGGAATCCTAAATTTTTCTCGATACCTGACAACTAACTACTATATGAATTTTTATTTCGTAAAACTTGAAGTGAAATTCAGGATTTTTCCTCGGCGAGCGATTGTTAGCCGCAGAGGCAAAATCCTGAATTTCACAACACAATTTCAAAATTTCAACCACACACAAATGCCCCGGAAAACTTCCCGGAGCATCTGTGTTTTTGAGTCGAATTATTATATAAGGATTTTGAAGAATTGCTTACATTGTATATCTGCTAGCTTGCTGACATTTTAGTCCTGAAGTGCATCGTAACCTTCTGCACCAGTACTGATCTTAATTGCATTTTCTACATTGTATACAAAGATTTTACCATCGCCGATGTGACCGGTATAAAGTGCTTTCTTAGCAGCCTCAATAACAGTTCTAGGAGAAACTTTACTTACTACGATATCAACCTGAATCTTAGGCAGTAAGTTCATATCCATGGTAACACCACGATATTTGCTTGTTCTGCCGTGCTGAGCACCACAGCCAAGTACGTTTGTAACAGTCATACCGTTGATGCCAATTGCTGTCATAGCCTCGTTGAGGGCATCGAATCTGCTCTGTTTTGCATAAATTGTAATCTTTGTAATACTTACGTCACTGCCGGTTGCGATAGACGGATCCGGAGTACGAACCTGTACCGGAACTGCTTCGTCAATAGGAACTGCATTTTCCGGAAGTTTCACCGGTACAGATGATGAGAAGTTATTGATGCTAGATGTCAGTGCAAAATCTGCATAAGCACTTGCAAGTCCATGCTCTGTCTGGTCAAGACCAAGAATCTCTTCTTCTTCTGTAACACGAAGTCCTACCGTTGCTTTTATTACAAGGAATGTGATTGTAATTGTAACGGCTGCCCATGCCATAACTGTAATCAATCCAAGGAACTGTAAACCTAATAATTTAAAACCGCCGCCATAGAACAGACCAACCATTTCATTTCCGTTTTTGTCAGCGATTGCATAACCCGGTGCTGTATTTGTAGCAAACAGACCAACTGCAATTGTGCCCCAGATACCATTCATAAAGTGAACTGCAACAGCACCAACCGGATCATCTACATGAAGTTTATAATCAAGAAGCCATACACCAAATACCACTAACACACCTGCTACAGCACCAATCACGATTGCGCCTGCTGTATCTGTGACGTCACAAGGAGCAGTGATTGCTACCAGACCTGCTAAAGAAGCATTTAGGCACATGGAAACATCCGGTTTGCCATATCTTAACCAGGTAAATACCATACAAACAACTGTTGCAACTGCCGGAGCAATTGTTGTTGTCAGGAAAATAGAACCTAACTGTTCAATACTTGTTGCTGCTGCACCGTTAAATCCATACCAGCCAAACCAGAGGATGAAACAGCCAAGGCAGCCAATTGCCAGGTTATGTCCCGGAATGGCATTTACTTTTCTGATCTTGCCATTTGCGTCTTTTGAGAATTTACCAATACGTGGTCCAAGCAGCCATGCACCGATCAGGGCACTTGTACCACCTACCATATGAATTGCACAGGATCCTGCAAAATCATGGAAGCCAAGCTGTGCTAACCAGCCGCCGCCCCAGATCCAGTGAGCTTCGATCGGATAGATCAATGCGGAGATAACTCCGGAATAAATACAGTAGGATAAAAATTTTGTTCTCTCTGCCATAGCACCAGAAACAATAGTTGCTGTGGTAGCACAGAATACTAAGTTAAACACAAAACTTGAAAAATTGAAATCACTATAGGATGTAAAAAGATCAAATCCCGGTTTTCCGATGAATCCTAATACATCTTCACCAAGTAAAAATGAAAATCCGATTAAAATAAATACAACTGTACCGATACAGAAGTCCATAAGGTTCTTCATCAAAATGTTACCGGTATTTTTTGCTCTGGTGAAACCTGCCTCCACCATTGCGAAACCTGCCTGCATCCAGAATACCAATGCGGCACCCATCAGAAACCAGACACCAAATATGTTGTCACTAATAAAAGTCATAATCTCCTGCGTCATAACTTACCTCCTGGTTTTCGGTTCCGGAGAACCTTTTCTTTAAAACGACACTTTTTATTTTATAAATAAAAAAGGAGCGTCACCTGCCGCTAGCCTGCAGATGACACCCCATTGTGCCGCTATCAGAGTTTTTCTATTGTCCGGGCATTGAATCCACTGTGCAAACAGTTAACATTTGTTTGCATTTTTCTGTTACTTGTCATTACAGGATCCTTATCCCGGAAAATAGAAAAAGGCACCGGAAGCTTATTCTTCTCAGCACCTTTGCCTTTGATGGAAGTAATATTACCCTCATTAAAATGAAAAGTCAATAAAAATTATTAATTTTTTATGAATTTATATAATCTGGCAAATTATCGCATATTCTGGCATTATTTTTGTGCAATTCAACCAGAGCACAATTGTTCTTTTATACTTCTTCTATGACCTTATACTTCTCAATTACATGCTGATATAACATTTTAACCGCAGGTGCAAGAAAATTCGGGTTCAGCGCCGAAATTCCTATAATACGGTATGCTTCGGGCATCATCGGATAACGGTCTACTGCGTACGGAATGTCGTTCATGACCAGTTCCGGCATGATGCAGATGCCAAGTCCTGCAGCTACCAGTGCGATGGTGGACAGGTCATCTACGACGTGATAGTCCATCCGCACGTTTCCAAGTCCGTTCTGTTTCATAAAGATTGCGATATCCGCATCGGTGGTCTCCATCTGCGAAACAAAGACCTCGTCTTTCATTTCGTCTGGTGTCATATATGGAGTGTCTTCCCGTTTGCGATAGCCTTTTGGAACGACGCAGAGCAGAGGATCACGGTACAACGGCTCAATTGGAAGGTCTCCCGCAGAGGACAGAGACAAAAAGCCGATGTCCACAATGCCGTTTTTGATCCAGTAAGACACATCCGCATAAGTTCCCTGATACAGCTCGATATTAATGTCCGGATAACGCTGATGAAAGGAATGGATAATGTCTGTCATCCAGTTTGTGCATACACTGGAAAAACAGCCCACTTTTACGTTTCCCATTTTCAGTCCGTTCAGTCCCGCAATCGCCTGCTGCAAACTTTCATCACTGTTTAACACCGCATTCACATAAGGAAGCAGATGTTCTCCATAATTGGTCAGGGCCACCCCCGCCTTATTTCTCGTAAACAGGGAAAATCCCAGCTCCTGCTCCATCGATGCAATCGCATGACTGACAGCAGAAGGCGTCAGATTTAAAATCTCTGCCGCCTTCTGAAAACTTCCCTGTCCCACCACTGTCTGAAATACCTGATAGGATAACAAAGTCATATATTTATTCCTCCCGGATTATCGTGCACATTTGTACTGCAGTTCTTCCCAACGACGGTCAACCTCAGCCTGGAACTGTGCAATCAGATCCTCATTGCCCGGTTTGAACAGATGTTTGAATCTGCCCTGCTCACGTAAGAAATCCTCGATCGGCAGTTTTTTCTTTGGCTCATATGTTAAGCGCCATTTTCCATGCTCTACCTCAAACATCGGCCAGTAGCATGTCTCAACTGCAAGTTTACAGATTTTCATGATATCTGCAGTATCATAACGCCATCCACGCGGACATGGAGTCATGATATTTAAGAAAGCAGCACCCTCTGTGTAGATGGCTTTCTCTGCTTTTTTGTGAAGATCGGAGAAGTTACCGATCATGGTTGTCTGACCAACATACGGAACATCATGATCTGCAATGATGGATGCCAGATCTTTTCTGTTCTGCATTTTACCGTTGGACTGTGTTCCAACCGGTGTAGTTGTGGTATCTGCGTACATCGGTGTTGCAGAAGAACGCTGGATACCGGTGTTCATATATGCACCGTTGTCGTAGCAGACGTATACCATATCGTGGTTACGCTCCATTGCTCCGGAAAGGGACTGGAAACCTATATCGTAAGTACCGCCGTCACCACCGAAGGTAATGAATTTAAAGGTAGCATCTTCCGGCAGACGACCACGTTTTTTCAGTGCTTTATATGCGGTCTCAACACCACTTAATGTGGCACCTGCGTTCTCAAATGCGTTGTGGATATAGCTGTCTTCCCATGCAGTATATGGATACATGAAGGAAGAAACCTCCAGACATCCGGTTGCGTTACCGATAACGGCCTGATCTCCCTCATGCAGTGCACGTAATACGGCACGAACTGCGATGGTTGCGCCACATCCTGCACACATTCTGTGTCCCGGAGCCAGACGTTCCGGTTTGCTCATAACTTCTTTAAATTTATATTCGCTCATCACTCTGCCTCCTACTTTCTCAGACCGACATACTGATACTGTGTTACCGGTTTACCATTTTCTACTACATCTGCCAGTTCTGCAAATACATCTTTTGCTTCCTCGACAGTAAAGTCACGGCCACCAAGTCCGTAGGTGTAGTTGATTGCTTCCATATATGTTCTGGTGCGGTACAGACCTGCTGTGATCTCAGATCCAAGCGGTCCACCATTTCCGTTGTAACTCTCGCAACGATCCATGATTGCTACTGCCTTGCAGTTTTTGATTGCTTCCACAATCTCTTCTGCCGGGAACGGACGGAATACACGTAATTTTAATACGCCGACTTTTTTGCCTTCCTCACGAAGTTCGTCAGCAGCCTCTTTTGCTGTTCCTGCTGCGGAACCGATGATGACCATGATATAGTCCGCATCTTCTGTTTTGTATTCTTCAAAAAGACCATACTCTCTGCCGGAAATTCCTGCAAACTCTTTGGCTACATCTAAAATAACCTGTTTTGCGTTTTCCAGTGCGATCAGCTGATTTTTTCTACCTTCCATAACGTAGTTGGATACCGCATACGGTCCAACGGAAACCGGTTTACCCGGATTTAACAGATACTCTTCCGGATGATATTCACCAACGAATTCTTTGACCGGAGCATCCTCTAACAGTTCCATATTCTCTACTGCGTGGCTGGTGATGAAACCATCCTGGCAGACCATGATCGGCAGACGGACATCTTTGTGTTCAGCAATGCGGTAGGCCTGAATGAAGTTATCATATACTTCCTGGTTGTTCTCTGCATAAATCTGGATCCATCCGGTATCACGGGCACCCATACCATCGGTATGATCACAGTTGATGTTGATCGGACCAGAAAGGGTACGGTTTACCAGTGTCAGAGCGATCGGCATACGGTTGGAAGCTGCCAGGAGCAGTTCCTCCCACATCAGAGCCAGACCTGCGGAAGAAGTTGCAGTCAGTGTTCTTGCGCCTGCTGCCTCTGCTCCGATGCTGGCACTCATTGCGGAATGCTCACTCTCTACCGGGATAAACTCTGTATCAATCTCGCCATTTGCGATGTATGTGGAAACCATCTGCGGGATCTCTGTGGACGGCGTGATCGGAAATGCCGGCATAACATCCGGATTTACCTGTTTGATTGCGTAGGCAACGGCCTCGTTACCTGACATACGTTCTTTGATTCCCATTATTCTACGCCCTCCTTCATTTTGATTGCTCCAAACGGACATACATTTGCGCAGATACCGCATCCTTTGCAGTGATCTAAGTCAAATGCGCCTCTCTTCTGGTCTTTGACCGGAATGGAACTGTCCGGACAGACTGGTGCGCACAGCAGACACTGTTTGCAGTTGTCCTCTAAATAAACTGGTGTATTGTTTCTCCACTCACCGGTTTTGAAATATTTGGAAGTTCCTGCAGCAAAAATCTGCATTCCCTCGGTCAGCCCTGTATGTGGAGTATGTTCATTAATTTTATTAATATCTGTTCTCATTTTCTATCTCCTCTATGCTTCCTCTACCGCTACGAAAGCCATCTCCAGTGCTTTCATATTTCCATCGATAACTTCCGGTTTCTTTGCAAATTTATGTTTGTAAGAAGCACGCATCTCATGCAAAAATGTCTCTTTCGGCATAACACCTGTCGTTGCAACAACAGCTGCCAGCATCGGGGAGTTCGGGAAATATTTTCCAAGTGCTTCCTCGGAAATCGATCTGGCATCAATGGTAACTACTCGACCCTCATAACCGTTTAACTGTGGCATGATCTCCTCTTTGGATTTTGCTGTATTTACGATGATGGCTCCCTCTTTTTTCAATCCGGCTGTTACGTCAACAGTATGTAATAAAGTCTCGTCTACGACTGCAACAAAATCCGGATCATAGATGTTGGAATGCACGCGGATCACATCTGAGCTGATTCTGTTGTAAGCGGTGATCGGTGCGCCCATACGCTCCGGACCGTACTCTGGGAAACCCTGTACATGTTTTCCGGTTTTAAAAGCTACATCTGCAAGAAGCAGTGCTGCTGTCTTGGCACCCTGACCGCCACGGCCATGCCATCTGATCTCAATTCCGTTTTTCATGATCTATCTCTCCTTCTTATGCAACTGCGCGCTTAGGCGCAGTAAATAACATTTACTTATGAAATAAATTTCTTATTTTTATCAACTTTTAACATTATATCGGTGTGCTTTTTGAATGTAAAGAGATAAAATGATTTTTTTTCATTTTATAAATGAAACAAATTCATGTATAATTTTAAAAAGTGAATGAAGATGCAAATTGTGTATCAATAAGTGCAAAAAAGGCGAAAATTCACGTTTTACCGTATCTTTTCGCCCTTTTAATTACAACTTGATATTTTTTAATGCATCCAACATTGCATTACTGCCAGTTTCCTGTTTTGCTTCGTTCTGCTGTTTCTTCAGATAATTCTGTACATCACGCTTGGAAACACCTGCGCCCTCTTTTTTCCGGCGCTCCTGAAATTTACTCAGGCGCTCCTTGTATCCACACTTGCATACAAAAGAAGCATTCTCACCGCTGCCGATCAGTTCCATTCTTTTATGACACTGCGGGCAGCGTGCGTTTGTGGTCTTTGCGATGGTCTGACGGTAGCCACACTCCCGGTCCTGACACACAAACATCCGGCTGTTTTTGCCATTTACGGCAAGCAGACGTTTTCCACAGTTCGGGCAAAGTTTATTCGTCATATTGTCATGACGGAAGGTTCCTTCCGCTGTCTTGATCTCTTTGACCAGATCCGTTGAATACGTCCGAATCTCATTCATGAATTTCCGGTCAGAAAGTTTGCCCTCTGCAATCTTCGACAGTTTCATCTCCCATTCTGCCGTCAGTTCCGGCTTGCGAAGATCTTCCGGAACCAGTTCCAGAAGCTGTCGTGCTTTCGCTGTGGTATAAATGTCTTCGCCTTTTTTCTCTAACAAAAAGCTAGAGAACAATTTTTCAATGATATCCGCTCTGGTCGCAACCGTTCCCAAACCGCCGGTCTCACCAAGGGTCTTTGCCATTTCTTTATTGCCGCTTTCCATGTAACGCACCGGATTTTCCATGGCAGCGATCAGAGTGCCTTCCGTAAATCGTGCAGGTGGCTTTGTTTTTCCTTCCGTCAGACGGATATTGGAGATAGAAAATTCCTGCCCTTTCTGCATCACCGGAAGATTCTGACGTTTCAACTCCTCTTCGTACTCATCCTCGGACTGATTTTCATAAATCGCTTTCCATCCCATATGCAGCGGACGGGTTCCTCTGGCGTAAAAATGTTCTCCTGCCACTTCTCCGGTCAGCACAGACTCCTCGTACTCGTAAGCCGGATACATAACTGCCAGAAATCTGCGCACTACCATATCATAGATTTTGCGTTCCTCGTTACTCATATGGATATAGTTCGGTGCCTGCTCCGTCGGAATAATGGCATGATGATCACTGACTTTCGCATCGTTAACAAATGCCGGTTTCTTCGGCAGTTCCCGTCGAATCAACGGAGCTGCAAACTCCCGGTAAGCACCTGCATTGATGGCCTGCAGACGTTCTTTGATCGTTCCCATCACATCCGCTGTCAGATAACGGGAATCCGTTCGCGGGTAAGTCAGCACTTTATGATTCTCATACAATCGCTGCATGATATTCAACGTTTCTTTTGCAGAAAATCCAAATCTCTGGTTGGCTTCCCGCTGCAGCTGTGTCAGATCGTATAACTGTGGTGCACCCTGCTTTTTCACTTTTGTATCCGCTTTTATGATCTGCAGTTTCTTACCGGACAATTTTTTCTGAATGTTTTCTATCCGTTCCTTCTGAAAACTGCGATAACTGCCGCTCTTTTCATCTTTCCATGTAAATGTCACGCCCTCTGCCTGTAACTGCAGTCCATAGTATGGTTTAGGAACAAATTTTCGAATTTCTTCTTCCCGCTTTGCGATCATGGCAAGGGTCGGTGTCTGCACACGGCCACAGGACAACTGCGCATTGTATTTGCAGGTCAATGCTCTGGTAGCATTTAATCCCACCAGCCAGTCTGCCTCCGCACGACAAACTGCCGCATGGTACAGATTATCATATTCTTTTGCGCTTTTCAGATGTTCGAATCCCTGGCGGATGGCCTTGTCTGTCACCGAAGAAATCCAAAGACGTCTGCACGGCTTGTGATTGTCCGCTTTTTTCAAAATCCAGCGGGCAACCAGCTCTCCCTCACGTCCAGCATCAGTGGCAATAACAATATCTGACACATCCTTGCGGTAAATCTGCCGCTTTACTGCCTGATACTGTTTTCCGGTCTGCTTGATGACCTCGATATCCATCTTCTCCGGAAGCATCGGAAGATCTTCCATTTTCCAGTCTTTGTATTTTTTATCGTAATGCTCCGGATCTGCCAGCGTGACCAGATGACCAAGTCCCCAGGTTACAATATACTGACTACCCTCCAAAGCTCCGTCAATTTTCTTTCCACATTTTAAAACTCTGCCGATGTCCCGTCCAACGGAAGGTTTTTCGGCAATGACTAACGTTTTTCCCATTCTCTTACAATTCTCTTTCTATTTTTATTTATGTGATTTTTCTATTATATACCAGTTTATAACCTTGGTACAATATATAAAAATAACCCTTATAAATAGTGTCCTCACCATTCATAAGGGTTATCCTCAAATTTGATATAAATCTATTTTTCCAGATACTGATTCGATTTCCAGATCACACTTACCAGTCTCGCGATACATGCTTTCAGGTCTTCCATCTGCAGTGTTCCCGCTTTCAGTTCTTTCTTTATGTTGTCATAATCGCCAAAACATCCTGGCATTACAAGATCGTTTCCCGCTCTCATACATCCAGATGCCGTGCAGCTTTCATCTTTTTCGGTCGTTGTCCAGTCGGTCATAATGACTCCCTGAAATCCCCATTCATTTCTCGCCACATCTGTACAGAGATCATAATGATTGGCTGCATGAACTCCGTTGATCAAATTGTAACTTGTCATAATAGAAAATGGCTGAGATTCTTTTACTGCGATTTCGAAGCCTTTCAGATAAAGTTCACGAATCGTTCTCTCAGAGAGAATACTATCCGATCCCATGCGATTATCTTCCTGGTTGTTGCATGCAAAATGCTTGATCGTCGTTCCGCATCCATAATTGGACTGCACCCCCTCTGTCATTGCTGCCGCAATCGTTCCTGCCATATATGGATCCTCGGAATAATATTCAAAGTTTCTTCCGCAAAGTGGATTTCTGTGGATATTCATTCCAGGTGCAAGCCACAAAGTAATTCCGAAATATTCCATCTCTGTTCCGATCATTGCACCTGTTTTTCGGATTAATTCCGTATTCCAGGTCTGTGCCAGCATAGTTCCTACCGGAATTGCAGTACAGTACTGATAGTATCGTTCCCCTGGCAGATCTGTCGTTTCCTCATAAAAGAGGCCACCTTCCAGGCTGAACTCAAATGGCATCTGAACAATTTTTCCAGCATTTACATGATAATATTTCATAAGACGAAGTCCAGCCGGGCCATCTGCCAGAACAATACTTGCCAGACCTTTCCCAATGGCACATCTGTGTGTTTCACCTGCTGATCCCGGTACAGAAACACCAGCAGCACCAAGATTTCCACCCTGTGCCTTACCCGGATCACCTGCCGCCAGACTGATCAGTTCTTCTATGCTAAGTGTATCAACAAATCTCATTGCCTCAGGATCAGTCAGTTCACAGTTTTCCCTATAAATAATCTCTTTTGTTTCAAAGTCTGCAGCATTCATCTTAAGAACTATAAGATTTTTCTCTGCTGCCTGAGCTTTCTGTTCCGCTTCTCTCTGGCTGGTTTTTCCAGTCTCCTGCTCTAATTCTTCCAGCTCATCTTTCTTTGTAAAAAGATTTTTCACTTGCTCCAGCATCACCGTTTCATCCAACCAGATACCGCCAATAAGTTCTGCGTTTTCCAGGCTGTTTCCTGCAAAAACACCATAAAAACCTTTTTCCAAAATCCATGCTGCATGTTCCTCGTCATAAGAACTCAGTCGCTCTACAGGGATCTTTAAAGTTACTGTCTGCTCCTGCCCCGGCTGTAATAATTCTGTTTTTACATAAGCCGCCAGACGATGTGCTTCTTTCTCCATCCTGCCTCCCGGCAAAGACACATATGCCTGTACTACTTCTTTTCCTGATACCTTTCCTGTATTTTTTACACATACAGAAACCTTTACACCATTATTTTCTGTTTTTTCGATAACATAATCCCCCATAGCAAATGTCGTATAAGAAAGTCCATAGCCAAATCCATAACGCACCGGCACTCCAAACGTGTCAAAATAGCGATAGCCTACATAGATTCCCTCCTGATAAAATTCCTTCTCCACATTTCCATTATTATGAGAAAAACCAGCCGCACTTGGATAATCCTCATATTTATAAGCCCAGGAATCTACCAGCTTACCGGATGGATTTACTGTACCTGAAATCACATCAGCAAAAGCATTTCCACCTTCCATTCCAGGCTGAACGATTACAAGAAGTGCTTTGATCTTCTCAAATTCATCCATGAATGTCAGATCCACCTGTCCACCGGCATTGATCACAACAATCACATTTTTATAATATGTACAGATATCTGCCAGCATCTGATGTTCGTCCACTTTCAGATAATAATCTCCAGATGCCGCATTACGGTCAGCACCTTCTCCAGCCACACGACTGAGTACATAAATTGCAGTATCCGTATTTTCCCCTTCTGCAGGTTTCTTTACCGGATCACCAGTTGGCATGACAAACGGCGTGGTACTGTAAATATCAAAGAAATTCATGACATCTCCACCATTACCGCCGGATCTTGCTATAATATCATTCTTCCATTCCTGACGGGCTTTTTCATAAATGCTGTCATATCGTTGGATCCATTCCTCATTCGTGACTACATATCCTGCCTTTTTCATTCCCTGGAAGATGGAGACGGATTCACGTTCATTGACATCCCCTGATCCTGTTCCACCTTTTATAGTTCTTCCTGCTCCCGCACCGTAAATTGCTATAGCACTTCCTGATTTCAGTGGCAATATATGATCTTCATTTTTTAACAGTACTATACCTTCTGCTGCCGCTTCCCTGGCAATCTGTCGATGCTCTATTTCCCATGGCTGTACTTTCGAATTTGTAGTTCCGGAAAAAGTTCTCTCTTTTAAAGTACGCATCTTTGTAGATCCTCCCTGTTCTCTTTTCGCTTTCTGATCTGTCACAACAGCTTACTGAATAAAATCTGCAAAGTCTTTTATTACTTTTTCTTCATCATCTGTAGCCGCATTAAGTACAAGTGCCTTGCTTAAATCCAGACTGAAAATTCCCATAATAGATTTTGCATTCACATAATATTTATCACTCTGCAGATCCATGTCACAATCATATTTACTGCAGATTTTATTAAATTTGTCTGCGTCCTGCATAGACACAATTTTCACC
>CAVEOS010000041.1:0-23442 GCA_963617435.1 Lachnospiraceae bacterium | reverse complement strand
GTATATTAATCACATTTTTATAATAAATTAAAGTCATAAAAAATACAACCACATATCACATATTATATAAATTTATAAAGTTTTATGCGCTAAACAAAATATGATAAAACATTTTTTGTTTAGTAAAAATACGCACACTTACCCTTTATGTGTACTTTTACTTAAATCTGATTTAAAAATAAAGCCACGATTCCGCTTTCACAGCGAAACGTGACTTTATCTGCAAGTGCTTCCTACAACATATTTTTCTTTCTTAAAATCAGCAGAATCAAAATACAGATTCCCAATGTTCCCAGACAGATGATTCCAAATCCGTAAGGAGTATTAGACAACGGCATCCATTTTCCACTGACGTTCATTCCGTATAATCCGGAAATAATGGTCGGAATCGCCATGACCAGTGTTATAGATGTCAGGTACTTCATGACGTTGTTCAGTCGGTTGTTAATGACTGAGGATACCAGCTCACGGGTACCATTAATGATATCTCGGTAGATCATTGTCATCTCAATCGCCTGCTTGTTCTCAATAATGACGTCATCCAGCAGCTCGGTATCTTCCGGATACTGCTCCAGTCGTTTGTATCTGGACAGACGCTCCAACACAACGCCGTTTGCTCTTAAGGATGTTGCAAAGTATACCAGCGTGGATTCCAGTTCATGTAAGTTTACAAGGTCTTCATCTTCGGTGTTGCCGCCGATGTTTTCCTCGATGTCGGTTCTCTTTTTATCAATGATACGCAGTGTACTCTGATACATCGCTGCTGTACGAAACAGGATCTGATATACAAAACGCATTTTTTTCTTTGTGGAAAATTCACGGACTCTGCGCTCAATGAAATGCTGCAGAATCGGTGTCTCCTCGGTACATACGGTAATGATGCATTCCTGTGTCAGAAGGATACCAAGCGGGATAGTTGTATAGTTTTTGGATTCATGACGGATCTCTGTTGCCGGAATATCCACCAGGATCAGCGTATATCCATCCTCCAGCTCAATACGGGAACTTTCTTCTTCATCCAGTGCGGCACGGACGTCTGCCATATCGATATCATATTGTTCCGCGACTTCCTGACTCTCCTCCATTGTTGGGTTTGTCATCATGATCCAGACTCCCGGATCCATCTCTTCTACTTCATGAAGGACACGGTTGTCCGTCTTGTACACGGTCATCATATGTGCCACACCTGCCTTTCTGGTTTTTTATGCTGTCAAAAATATTCAGAGCCAGCTATCTCGATTAACCGAACTTTAGTGAGGGATGCTTCTTGAATATTATTCAAGAAGATTCATTAATACATCGCTACATCTCGATGTGGCTTCTCGCCAAATAGATTTCCAAGAAAATATGCTCATCCATGCAAGCATGATTCACAATTTTCTATGTAAATCTGCTTGGCTCTGAATATTTCCAGTATACCAAGTTTCAAGGCATTTTGGTAGTGTTGAAATTAACTTTTACCGGTCTTTTTCACATTCTTTTCCTTTTTTATAAGGAAACACACACATTTTTACTTCTTTTTCACTTCCTGCTCCGGTACACCCATCGCAATTTTCTCCGGTGTGATCGGAAGCTCACGCACCCAGACCCCCGTTGCATTTGCGACTGCATGTGCGAGGGCCGGAGACGGAGTGTTGATAACGATCTCTCCGATGGATTTTGCGCCAAAAGGACCGGACTGCTCATAACTGCTCTCGAACTCTACACGAAGTTTACATAAATCCACCCTGGCAGGAATCTTATACTGCATCAGGGAGTTATTCATCATGCGGCCCTTCGGTGTATACTGTACATTTTCGTACAACGCCATGCCGATGCCCTGTCCCAGTCCGCCTTCTACCTGAACTCTTGCAAGGTTTGGGTTCAGAGGTGTTCCACAGTCAACCACAGCCACATAATCGATCAGTTCCAGTTCACCGGTTTCTTTATCAATTTCCACTTCTGCCATGCCAACCATATAAGGTGGGGGAGAAGTCGGTGAATAATGACTTTCCGTTACCTGAAGCGCATGATTGTTCGCGCACATGGAATGTACACCAATTTCTGCTGTTGTAACTGATTTTCCTGTGGAAACACAGCTTACATGATCTCCTTCAAATCTGGTATCTTCTACCCCACACTCCAACATCTGCGCCGCGGTCGCTCTGATTTCTTCAATCAGATGGCGGGCGGTTTTTTCTACTGCTTTACCGGTAATGTATGCGGTACTGGAAGCATAAGATCCCGAATCGTAAGGGGACGTATCGGTATCCGCACCGGATACTGCAATTTTGTCCGTATCACATTCCAGACATTCTGCTGCCACCTGCGCCAGCGTTGTATCACAGCCGGTTCCCATATCAGCAGCACCGATGGAAAGCAGATAACTTCCGTCTTCATTCAGCTTAATGGTTGCAGAACCAACATCCACGTTGGAAATACCGGATCCCTGCATGGACATGGCCATACCGACGCTTCGCACCTTTCCATTACCCATATCACGGCATGGGAATTTTTCTTCCCAGCCGATCATCTCTGCCGCACGTTTCAGGCAGCGGTCCAATGCACAGCTGTTGTTTCGCTCACCGTAATAAGCCGGCATGATATCGCCCTCCCGAACCATATTTATCTCACGTAATTTGACCGGATCCATATGCAGTTTTTGCGCCAGTTCGTTTACTGCTGATTCCAACGCGAACTGTCCCTGCGTCGCACCATAGCCTCGATATGCGCCGGCAGACATTACGTTTGTATACACAACATCGTAATCAAAACGGAACGCTTCTGCTTTTGCGTAAAGCGGAATGGATTTGTGTCCGCTTAATCCTACGGTTGTCGGGCCATGTTCGCCGTAAGCACCGGTATTTGACAATGTATACATGTCAATGGCACGGATGGTTCCGTCTTTCATGGCACCAACTTTTACGTGCACTTCCATCTCATGACGCGGAGAGGAAGCGATCTGGGATTCCACTCTGGTAAAAATAATTTTAGACGGTTTCTTTGTCATCCAGGTTACAAATGCCGGATAAACTTCAGAAACAGCAGTCTGTTTCGCACCAAATCCACCACCAATACGCGGTTTGGATACCCGAATCTGCGACTTCGGAATACCAAGGGCATTTGACACAATTCTTCGCACATGGAATACGATCTGTGTGGAACTTAAAATATTCAGTCTGCCATAGGCATCGATGGAGCAATACGTACGGAAGGTCTCCATCATCGCCTGCTGATCCGCGACTGTGTGATAGGTGTGCTCCACAATGGTGTCACACTCTGACATCACACCGTCCACATCGCCCTCTTCAGATCTCGCTGTGGCACAAAGATTTCGCTTATTGTCCGCACCAACCGGACAAAGAGATCTCCAGTTATCTTCCGGGTGGATCAGGATCTCATTATCTTTTGCCACATGGAAATCCAGAATAGCCGGAAGTACTTCATATTTTACTTTGATCAGACGCATGGCTTTTTCCACGCAGGCTTCATCTTCTCCGGCAATGATGGCCACCGGATCACCTACAAAACGCACATGCTGATCCAGGATCAGACGGTCGTATGGAGTTGCCTCCGGATAGGTCTGTCCTGCCGTGGTAAAACGCTGCTGCGGTACATCTTCCCAGGTATAAATTGCTTCAATTCCCGGTACTTTCTCCGCTGCTGTTTTATTGATTTCTTTTACGATTGCATTTGCATGGGGACTGCGCAGTAATTTGACGATCAGACAGTCCTTCGGAACCAGATCGTCCATAAAAACCGGTTTTCCTGTCACCAGCGCCATGGCGTCTTTTTTTCGAATTGGCTGATTTACTGCTCTCATCTGCTGCCTCCATTCTTTTTGTATTCCAGAAACGCTTTGATTCCACGCATCTGTCCCTCATATCCGGAACATCTGCAGAGGTTTCCTGCTAAATATTCTTTGATTTCTTCATCGGAAGGATCCGGATTTTCCCGGAATAAGGCAATGGCATTCATAATCATGCCCGGATTGCAGAAACCGCACTGCTCAGCTCCCTGATCTGCGATAAAGGCGCCAAATTCTTCCGCTTCTTTCTGAAGTCCCTCTAACGTATCTACTTTACATCCATTTACCCGTGCCACCAGCATAGAACAGGAAAGCACCGGTTTTTCATTCACAAATACGGTACAGAGTCCACAGTTGGATGTCTCACAGCCACGTTTTACGCTGTAGCAGCCGTGATCACGCACAAAGTCGATGAGCAACGCGTCCGGTTTTACAAGTGCTTCCACTTTTTTTCCATTTAATGTAATTGTCACAACCATGTTACTGCACCTCCTCTGTCACGGTCAGCAATGCACGACGGATCAACACCTTTGCAAGATGGGTCCGATATGCGGCACTGGCACGCATGTTATCCTGTGTCGGGATCTGAGCCGCAAGTTCTTCTGCGATCTTTGTCGCTGCATCCGCACCGTTTTTTCTGATTTCTTCTGTCTGCTCCTCAGAAACAGTCAGAAGCATGGCTTTCTGCGGTCTCGCACCAACGGCCACTCTGGTTCCTTTTTTGTCCAGACAGACGGCACATGTCAATACCGGAAAATCTGTTTTCGTATTTCTCTGAGACAGATAGACACATTTTCCAGGTGTCTTTTTTACGATAAGACGAATCAGTACATCGTTATCACGGGGAAGATTTACAAAATCTGCCAGAGGCAGGATTCCGTTGTGATATAACTCTACATAAGCGTCCATCGCTAAAAAACAGGTCAGCACATCGGAAAATCCAAACCGGCCAAACAGACTTCCACCTACGGTCGCAAGATTTCGAAACTGTACACCTACGATATGGTGGACACTCTCACGGACTGCGCCGTCGCTCCACTGGTTTAATCCTTCGTGTAACTCCAACTGACGCAGGGATGTCATACATCCGATGGAAAACTGCGTCTCATCTTCCTCAATGGTATCAAGGCCAAGACCAGACAGATCGATGGCGGTCTGTATCCTGTGATCTCCCATTTTCATCCAGAGCATTCCACCAATGATCTGATTGGTTCGCTTCTGATTTAGTTCAAATGCCTGCTCCAGACTTTCTGCCTTCACATACTCTTTGATTTCCAGCATTCATGTTCTCCTTCTTTTACAATGTTTTCAAAGTTTTCTCTCATACAAAGCTTTTTATCCCTTATTTACTGCAAATATGATTCTCGCTTTTTCAAAGGGATATTTTTATTCTTATCGCATCCTAACAATATCATTAGCATCAGATGCGTTTTTTACAAATATCATTCAAACAGCACTTGTCACAATATGGCTGTGTCCGTGCAGTACAGACTTCTCTGCCGTGCCATACCAGACGGTGGCAGAAATCACTGCCTTCCTCCGGTGGAATGATCTTCCACAGTTCCATCTCTACTTTTTTCGGCTCCTTTATGCCGTCCACCAGCCCCATACGGTTCACCAGACGGATGCAGTGCGTATCTGTCACAATGGCCGGTTCACCAAACACATCACCCATGATCAGATTTGCACTTTTTCTGCCGACACCCGGAAGTTTCAGCAGTGCATTAAAGTCCTTTGGCACTTTTCCACCGAACTCATCCCGAAGCATTTTCATACAGGCACTGATATCCCGCGCCTTACTTTTGCCAAGTCCACAGGGACGGACGATCTCCTCAATGTCTGCCACATCAGCCTCGGCCAGTGCTTCCACGCTTGGATATTTTTCAAACAGCTTCGGAACGATCTGATTGACTCTGGCATCGGTACACTGTGCAGCCAGACGGACACTGACCAGAAGTTTCCATGCCTGATCGTAATCCAGAGTGCAATCCGCATCCGGATATTCTTTTTTCAAACGGTCTATGATTTCAAGCGCCCTTTGCTTTTTCGTCATAATTTTCCTCGCAATCTTTTGTTTTATCCGTCAAATAGCTGTATAATTCTCCTGAAACCAGGCGAACTATACAGCTATCCCCATTCTTTTTACAGCATGTATTTTCTTAATGCTGTTGTAATTTCTTCGATTCTCTGCTCTGCGATCTCGCGCACAGTCATTCCTTTTAAACTCTCGATATAACCAAGTTCCTGGCGATACAGCCAGTTTTTCTGTGCATCATTTAACTTCTGGTAATGGTTAGCTTCCACCCAGTCATCGTATGACAAAGGAGCCGGATAACCAAGTTTCTCATCCAGCAGTTCTTTCAGGTCAATCTGATCTGCACGCTCCAGCATGCCATTCCAGAATTCCAGAACTTCCTCTACGTGCTCATGGATCTCGTAACGACGCGCACCACCATCGTAGATGATACATTTCTCAAATAACGGATTGCACATAGACAATGTCTGGCGTCTGAATTCCGGTGCAATAATGCCGCCCTTCCAGTAGAAATCTACGTCCGGAAGGTTGATGCCGGATACACCTTTATCCTGATAAGTTGCAAAAACACCTTCATAAAATACCGTGATGAAGCCTTCAAAATCCGGCCAGTACTCACGGATTTCTTCTGTCAGGCGTTCTAAAATCTCAATGCCTTTTGTACCACCGATGGTAAACACGATAATGTTGCGGAGTTTTGCACCGTGCTCACGATAAAAATCGGTTACATAGCGTAAACAATGAATTAAAGTCTCACCGGTTGCAATGATATCACCGATCAGCAAGGTACTTCCCGGAACCATGGTCAGCTTGCTGTATTTGATCTCAAGCCCTGCAATCTCATCTTCATGGAACACACGCTCACTGGACAGAAAACTGATATCATGTACTCGGATATGCTCACGATAGCAGCTCTCCTCCAGCGGATAATTCAATGCCCCACGTAAAATAGACAGAATGTTGGCAGTTGTCACCTTTTTCTGCTCTTTAAAATAATACAACATCTGGGAAGTGGACGGAATCAGACAATAGTAGGTCTCATATCCGACAATCTCCGGATTATTTAATAATTTTCTTGTCTCCGCTTCCGATACAATATAATATTCATTTTTAAAATCTCCGCCCTCCAGTTGATAGCAGGATACCCCCTGATCTACAAATGTTGGGACGATCTGTACATTATTCCAGTTCATCCTTCATCTCTCCTATTTTTCACATATAAAGTTATTATACAATGGTTCGACAAATCCTGCCATGAAATTTTTCATAGAATCTCGGCTTTATTCATATACAAAATGCACAACAAAGCCACAGATTGGATCTTTTTCCCAACTGTAGTTCTTTGCTGTGCATTCTGTTTTTCTCATGAAAAATTCTGTTTAAACTTCTTCCTTTTTCTCTTTCAAATGATAAAAATTTATCTCGCCGATTTACCGAAACATATCTTCGATTTTATCAATGATTTTTACTGGAACAGACCTTTAATTTTATCAAGAATTGTCTGTTTCTGTTCAACCGCCGGAGTTTCCTCTGCTTCTTTGACCTTGATATCATCAGTACGGATTGCGAACTGAACCAGTCCGATGTCTGTATTTTCATCAGAAGTGAAGGACACCGGTTCATAATCGCTGCCGGAAAGTTTTTCTATCATTTCATCAATAGCATCGTCAATCTGTGTGTCGATGTCGGATGTTTCATCTTTGAACTCCTGTGTACCATCTTTTAATTCAGTTGCGCCTTCGTTCAACTCCTTCATGCCACTGCTGAACTCGCTGGTTCCGGACTGAAGGATATTGGCTCCCTGCTGCAGCGCATCTACACCGGCTGCTGCACTGCTGATACCTGTCTGTAAGCTGTTGATTCCCTGCTGCAGGCTTGCTGCGCCACTGTTTAATGTGCTTCCGGAATTTTTCAATGCTGCGGAACCATTTAATAATGTCTGATCATTGCTCTGCAACTGCGTGAATCCCTGATTTAATGCCACGATCCCCTGTGCGGCCTGTGGGAATGTGCTTGTATTTTCCTGTAAAGTTGACAGATCAACGCCGAGCTGTCCGATACCCTGCTGCAGACTCTGGGAACCTTCGTAAGCTGCAGTTACAGCTGCCTGAAGCTGACTTACGGTTCCGCCAAGATCCATATTCTGCATTTCTGCACACGCATCTGCCACCTGTTTCATCTGGGCTGCTGCCTGTGAAAATCCTGCGGATGCGGTCTGCAGTGTCTCTGCAGATGCCGCAAGCTGTGCGGCCTGCTGCTGGATTGCCGCATCTTCCTGTGGCATTGTGATAGAAATGTCCTGATTTGCTGCCACAGCATCTACCTTTGTCTCTGCAATAGCATTTTTCAAAGTGGACGCCTCCTCAGAAGTCAGAACACCTTCTGTCTCCAATTCTGCTACTTTTTCTATCGCCTGATCTGCTTTTGTATTTCCTGCTGATGCCTGATTCTGCAGATCCTGAATCTCCTGATTTGCCTGTGCCACCTGACTGTTCAGATTTGTCATTACACTCTGATGCTCTGCCACGATGGCCTGCGCCATCTGTGCATCTGCCCCAAGCAGCTGGCTGAGATTGTCAGACTGTGCTGCTAATGCAGTCAGGCTTTCCTGTAATGTGCTGCTCTGTGCAAGTAACGCTTCCACTTTCTCTACCTGACCGGAAGCTGCCAGCGCATCTACCTGAGCTTTCAGCTCTTTTAATCCTACGGTCAGCTGTGCAGAACCACCTGCCAGAGTCTGGGAACCGCTTCCATTTACCTGTGCCGTCATCTGTGTAATTCCATCACTGACTGCGCCAAGTCCGGACAGTCCCTGTAACGCATTTACGCCCTGTCCTAAAATTCCCACACCTGCAATGTAAGTACGGATACCATCTGTCAGATTTCCAACACCTGCTGTATATGTTGTAATTCCCTGGCTGAGCTCTTTGGAACCGCTTCCAAGCTCAGATGCGCCGCTGCTTAATTTATCCATACCGGATAAACGGAAGGTTCGAATACCGTCTGCAAGCTGCAATGCACCATCATTTAATTCTTTGCTGCTTTTTTCGGCTGTTTCTGTTGCGTCTTTGATCTGACCTGCACCATCGTCCAATTCAGATACTGCATCTTTGATCTCATCTGTCTTGTCTGTCAGTTCTGAAGTATCAATCGAATCGGTGTCAATATCAAATCCCATTGGCACGCCTTTGAATGTAATACCATCCATCTCGAAATCTTCCACGTCCGCGGAAATCTCAATGTCCTTCTCCTGCCCTGCCATGATATTGTACAGAAGCTGTCTGTCCTCGCCGACGTTTCCTGCTGTTGCCCCGGTTGCTACGATATTGGTGCATTTTTCACTATCCAGTACAACCGTTGCCTGTAGCAGATAATTTTCAAAGAAATTGCTGTCGCAGTTTTTATTTTCTTTTACACTGATGTTGATTTTTAACTTACCGCTTTTTCCTGCCAGATCTTCTGCAGAAATCTTTTTTCCATCCAAGGTATAGGAAATACTGATGTTCCATGGAATGTCCGTTGTTTTCAAATTTCCCTGATAATAGAATTTTCCTTTCGGAACATTCACAGAGATCTGGTCTCCATTCTGCTCGATGGTCTCATTGGTTGTCAGATTTTTTACACTGCTGTAATCACCGTAATCTGTGATTTTTCCTTCTGTTTTTGATGTATATTCGTTAACTACATAGACACCGGTTACGGTTCCGTCTTCTGCCAGTGTTGCATAGACGTTTTCATCTTTCAGACGATCTGTTGTCTGTGCGGCACTTGCCGGAATGATGCTGCCTGCCACCATGGCAGAGCACATTCCAACTGCGGTTGCTGACATTAAAATTCGTTTTTTCTGAACGTTCTGTTTTTTCATGATTCTATACTCCTTTCCGGATGATAAAAATTAGTTTTCGCGGTTGTTTTTTCAATAATCGGATCAAAGAGGATCAACAACGCAGGAAGTACTACCAGTACCAGCAGGAACGAGATTACTGCGCCTCGTCCTACCAGCGTACCAAGCTGACTCAGTACAAGGTTCGTGGAAACTTTTCCAAGTACCGTACCTGCGATTGCCAAAATGATCGCGGATGTAAATAAGGAAAGTACGCTTAACTTGATCGCGCTGCGGGCCGCCTCATTTTTCGGCAATGACTTTCGTTCCTCCAGGTATCGGCTGGTCAGCAAAATCGCATAATCAATGGTTGCTCCCAACTGTACGGAACTGATGATCAGATATCCGATATAATGCAGCGTCGTCGATGAAAAATACGGGATCGCCACATTGATCCAGATGGATAACTCAATAACCACCGTCAAAATAACTGGTAAGGAAATCGATTTGAAATTGATCACCAGAATCAGGAATACAAATGCAATGGCCAAAAAGTTTACTCTTGTATTATCCGCTGTGATCGTTGTCTTCAGGTCCTCAGTACTTGCCAGATCTCCTGCCATCAGAGCCTCATCACCATAATATTTTTCGCAGATCTTATGTACCTGATCGACTTTTTCTGTCCAATCATCCTCGGATTCCTCTGTATCCAGCGTGATTACAAACCGGCTGTAATGCTCGGAATATAACTGGCTGACGGATTCCGATGGAACAAATTCCTGCGGAATGGATGATCCCACTGTATTTACATAAGAAATAACGGAACTGATATCCGGGTCATCCTTCAATGCCTGATTCAGTGCGATTTCTTTTTCCATATCGCCTTTCGGCACCATGACAACCAGCGGATTGGATACACCGTATTCCTCATCGATTGTGATCAGATCACGTCCCATCTGGGTCTGTTCGGAAGAATACACCTGACTGGAACCATACAGGAAACTGTTTTTACCCTGTGCTAAAAAGCACGGGATTGCCAGAATAGCTGCAATGGTCAGAATCGGGATTCGAACCTTCATCACACCTCTGGAGAATTTTTCAAAATCAGGATACAGCTTTCTGTGCTGTGTCTTATCAATTAATTTATAGGTTGAAAGAGCCAGGGCCGGCAACAGACAGAGTACACAGATCAGGCTGAGTGCAATTGCTTTTGCCATAACCCATCCCATGTCCGGACCAATCTTGAACCGCATCAAAACCAGTGCCACAAAACCGGTTACCGTTGTCAGACCACTGGAAAGAACTGATCCCATCGACTGTTTCACCGCTTCCACCATGGCCTCCTGTACATCCTTTCCTTCCTGTCGGTTTTCTGCAAACCGGTGTAACAGGAAAATGGAATAGTCCATGGAAACCGCAAGCTGTAACACACTGCCCGCCGCGTGGGTTACAAAGGAAATCTCACCAAACATCAGGTTCGTTCCACGGTTTAACATAACTGCGATGCCAATGGTCAGCATGAACAGTACCGGCTCAAACCAGGAATTTGTTGTCAACAGTAAGATCACAAATATGATCGGCAATGCAATGACAACAATCTTCTGAATTTCCTGCGTCGTATGTTTCGGTGATAACACATCTGTCACCGCACTTCCCGACATGGCATTGTCATCTCCGATGATCTCACGGATTCCGTTGACTGCTGCCGCTTTTTCTGTCTCATCATCGCTGGTGGTGACGGAATACAACGCATCCGAATCTTTATACCAGGCATCCACCGTATCCGGATCTGCCTCCTCGATCGGAGAATAAATATCAATGGCATCATCCAGCCATGACACTTCTTTCACGCCTTCCACCTGCTCAATCTGTTCTTTGATCTGCATGGCTTCCGGAATCGACACATCATGTACCAGCACCCTCATATTCGGAATCGGCTGGTCATATTCCTCTTCCATTACTTCTAATGCTTTCGTCGATGCCGCATCATCCGGCAGGTAATCCGCAAAATTATAATTGACACCGACAAACTGTGATAATCCTGCACAGATCACCGTCAAGGCTAAAAATACGATAATGATCAGTTTTCTGTGCTTCAAAATAAAATTTGTGTACCTGTTCATTCTGATCCCTCCATAAGCTGACTTGTTTTGCAAAATATTTACGCATGTTTTAAAATGAACACTTGTTTATTTCTGAACTCGTGTTATAGTATATGAAGAGATGCAAAAACATTCAATAATCAATTTTTCATCTTGCGTTTATTTTTGAACACTTGTTTATTATTTGTCTATTTTTTAGCAAAAAAGGAGATTTTTTATGGATACAAAAGCAAACAGAAAAGAAAGCCGGAGTGTACTTCGGACGCAAAACCTTTTAAAAAATGGTCTGACCGACCTGATGAAACAGAAACCATTGCAAAAAATCACAGTCAAAGAACTAACCGATTATGTAAATCTGAACCGCGGAACGTTTTATCTTCATTATAAGGATATCTTCGATCTGATGGATCAGATTGAAAATGCACTGCTGCAGGATTTTGAAACAATCAATCAGACACATAAAGTTTTGGAAATGAATGGACACCCTTATCCGCTGCTCTATGATCTGTTCTGTTTTCTGAAAGAAAATGCAGAGTTTACCAGGATCCTGATCATTGATAACCAGGATCAGAATTTTGTAGATAAGATCAAAAACATTTTAAAACAGCGCTGTCTCACTGACTGGCATTATCTGTTTTCCAATTATTCGGAGCAGAAATCGGAACTTTATTCCTCTTATGTCATTTATGGCTGCATTGGTATGATTGAAAATTGGCTTAAGAATGGGCTGCGGGAAACCCCGGAGGAACTGGCCACTTACGCAGACAGCGTGATCTTACAGGGATTACAATCACTGAATGAGTAATGATATAAATCAAATACCTTTGAATATTAACTACGATATATTATCTCATAGCTTTCTAGCAGACAGCTAAATTTTAATATAAGAAAAAACCGGCAGCTACTACAGAATTTTCTCTATAGTAGTTGTCGGCTTTTTTACAGCACATTATTTCTTTCCAAAATGGAAGAAACCTTTCTTTTCTTTTTTCTCATACGGCTCGGATTCATAAGATAATACTTTATATCCTATATCCTTTACCTGTTTTTTTACCCATGGAATATCAAGTTCCGCATCACTGATGATGACGGTCTCTCCGGCACTTGCAGAAGAGGTCACTTTATTTACTTTAAAATTGTTGCGGATGACTTCATTCATATGAGCTTCACACATGCTGCATGACATACCATCAATTTTTAATACAGTCTTTACCATACTGATTCCTTCTTTCTCAAATGATCATTTTTCAATTTGCTCTTCAGATTTCTTATGATATTTTTCTTCCCTGCAATCATAAGAATGTATTCTGAAATCAGCATTATTGTATACCCCTATGGGGTACTCTGTCAATCACTTCAGTTAGCATATACTACTATATTATTGATGTATTTTTCTCAATATATTCTGTAGTCATTTCGTAACAGCTTATATCTTCTTTCACGTATATACAATGCACGATAGATTTTCTATAATTTCGTCGTCCACTGGCTCATATTCCATATCTCGTCTACCACATCCTGATAAAACTCCGGCTCATGACAGATCAGCAGAATACTTCCGCGATACTCCTGCAATGCCGTCTTCAACGCATCCTTCGCATCTACATCCAGATGGTTGGTCGGCTCGTCAAGAAGCAGGAAATTTGTGTCACGGTTCAGCAGCTTGCACAGACGCACTTTTGCCTGCTCGCCACCACTTAATACACGCACCTGACTTTCAATATGCTTTGTTGTCAGTCCGCATTTTGCCAGAGCAGAACGCACTTCATACTGTGAAAATGACGGAAACTCCTCCCAGATTTCTTCGATACAGCTGTTTCGATTATCCGGGCTTACTTCCTGCTCAAAATAGCCAAGCTGCAGCTTTTCACCCAGTTCACATTCACCGGAAATAGATGGAATCAATCCCAGAATACTCTTCAACAGCGTTGTTTTTCCGATTCCGTTTGTACCAACCAGCGCGATCTTCTGACCACGCTCCATGGAGAAATTCAGTGGTTTGGACAGTGGTTCATCATAACCAATTACCAGGTCATGTGTCTCAAACAGCATTTTTCCCGGCGTCTGTCCATACTGGAAATGAAATTCCGGCTTCGGACGCTCTGCTGCCAATTCGATAACATCCATTTTATCCAGTTTTTTCTGACGGGACATCGCCATATTTCGGGTGGAAACTCTGGCTTTATTTCTTGCCACAAAGTCCTTTAACTCACTGATTTCCTGCTGCTGTCTGCGGTAAGCTGCCTCAAGCTGCGCTTTTTTCATAGCATACACTTCCTGGAAATGCTCGTAATCCCCTACGTATCGGTTCAGTTCCTGATTTTCCATATGATAAATAATATTTACCACTTCATTCAGGAACGGAATATCATGAGAGATCAAAATAAATGCATTTTCATAATCCAACAGGTAACGTTTCAGCCATGCAATATGTTCTTCATCCAGATAGTTTGTCGGCTCATCCAATAACAAAATATCCGGTTTCTCAAGCAACAATTTTGCCAGTAAAACCTTGGTTCTCTGACCGCCGCTCAGGTCGGTGACATCACGGTCCAGCCCCAGATCCAGCAGACCTAATGCACGGGCAACCTCATCCACTTTTGCATCGATCATATAAAAATCGTGCTGCTCCAGCAGTTCCTGATACGTACCGGTCTCTTCCAGCAAACGCTCCATCTCTTCCGGTGTGGCATCTGCCATCTGCTCAAACATCTGATTCATCTCGGTTTCCATATCAAACAGCCAGGAAAATGCCGAACGCAGCACATCGCCGATGGTCATTCCTTCTTCCAGCACCGCATGCTGATCCAGATATCCCGCACGGACATTTTTCGCCCATTCTACTTTCCCTTCATCCGGCATCAGGCGTCCGGTTACAATACTCATAAATGTGGATTTTCCTTCACCGTTTGCACCAATCAGGCCGATATGCTCGCCCTTCAGCAAACGAAAAGACACATCTTCAAAAATCGCACGGTCACCAAACCCATGCGTCAGGTGTTCTACATTTAAAATACTCATTTATCCACGTGTTCTCCTTTGTTTTTATGACTCACTCAAGTTTTTCTAACATAAAAATTTACACCATGCTATCATACCAGAATCTTTTCAAAAGGGAAAGTCAAAAAGTGTGCATTGTTTTCTCGAAATGCTATTGTCTGATAGAAAATTCATCGTATTTTCCTATCAAGTAAAATAGAAAACAGGCAAAGCACCTCAAAAAAGTACTTTACCTGTTTTCAAAATCATCATATATTGTTTATTCCATGATGTCTGCTCCGAAAACCATCTGCATTTCATATTTTCATCTTTACCGCCAGATTCCCCGTCGCTTTCGGATCGTATAATACATGCTATTTTCCATCGCCATAACTTTTTCCACCGGAACGCTCTTGAACACCGGCATTTTCATCTTGAGCTTGATCCAGAAGAAAGAGTAAACCGCCAATACCGCAAAGGTAATTCCCGTTACCAGCCAGATCATATTACGCTCCACCGGATCTGTGGAAATATTCAGAATCATATATATAATTCCTGCAATTCCGATAATCGGAAGTACCGGTCCGAAAGGCACTTTGAAGGAACGCGGCGCCTTCGGCAGTCTGCGACGCAGGATCAGAACATCCATATGCGCCAGCACATAGGAAATCATCCAGAAGACCGAACCAACCAGAATCAGGAAGGAAATCGCATCGGAAGATCCATCGCTGAGTTTAGCAAACACAAAAATAAACACGCTGACGAAAATAACGCCAAACCATGGCACTTTTTTCTTATTTGTTTTTGCAAATATCCGTGGCATCATATTCATCTTTGCCATTCCCTGGCAAATCTCACTCAATCCTTTTACTGTTGAATTCTGTGTACTGACAACAGCCAGTGCTGATACGATGGTCATCCATACCCTGCCGGCCTTTCCGAGCAGACTTTCTCCATATAACAAATGCGGTGCTGCAGAATTTACCAGATCATCCCAGGATGTATAATTATGAAATCCAAGTACCATGATGGACTGAACCACACAGATCAGTGCCAGTCCGATGATCATGCCAAGCGGCACATTTCTTTTTGCATTTTTTACATCTTTCGAAACCGGAATAACGTATTCTGCCCCGATAAACAACCAGAATGCAATGGCTACCGTTGGAATGACATTGCTGAATTTTGTTGTCATATTATAAGGCTGTGAAATCACCTGCCCGGTTCCCAGTTTAAACATTCCGATCAGTCCAAGTACCACCATGGATCCTACCAGCAAAAATGCCACTACATCCTGCAGTTTTGCAAACATGTCCACGCCATACAGATTTGCGATCATCACGACAACTGTCATAATCAATGTCCAGACAATACTCGGAATTGGAAGCGGAATCGTTGTTGCCATTGCATAGGAAAAAATAGAAGCCTCCACACCGGAAGACATGATGTTACAGATCAGATATCCTCCTACCATAGAAATCAATGTCGGAAACGGTCCCATACACGCCAGTGTATACTGCGCCAGACCGCCGGTGGTATTTGGCATCAACGCATTTAATTCAGAAAGGGATGCAATAGTTGTCATATTCAGCAGACAGGCCACGATCATTGCCACAATAAAAATAACACCGACACTTCCGGCTCCCTGTCCCAGAGAAACCAGACAGCTTGTTGCAATAACCAGCCCTACTGAAATGGATACCACGCTGTGTAATCCCAGTTTCTTTTCATTATCACTCATCTTACTCTCAACTCTTTTCTCTCTCTGATCCTGCTTTCTGTCTGCTTTTTTTGTATCCGCAGGCAGAAGACAGAACCGGATTTTATATTTTTTACGTACACTTTTCAGACATCACCGCCAGATCTTTTATCGACAGTTATTAAAATGACGGTTATCTTTCATTTAATATTTACAGCGCATTAACACCTTCGTCACCAGTACGGACACGAATGACATTCGTAATATCATATACAAAAATCTTGCCATCACCGATATGTCCGGTATACAATTCCTGTTTGATGAGTTCCACGATTTCATCCACTTTTGATTTTTCTACCACCAAAGCAATCTGCTGTTTCGGCAAAAGCTCCATCTCATAATTTTCGTCTACCTCATACTCTTTCGTGCCTTTTTCAATGCCACATCCAAGCACCTGTGTTACGGTCATGCCTCTTACACCGGCTTTGCTCAGTGCTGCTTTTAATCCGTTAAATTTTGACATTCCTGTGATAATTTCAATTCTTGCTAAGTCCATGATCGTCATCCTTTCTGCAGTTCGTTTTAATTTTTTCAATCGCAGACTATCTTATATTTTCTGCAATTTATTCTTCTTCACGGATGATTTTCTCTTTTTCCGTTGTTTTCTCTTTCAGAAGTTTCTTATATTTTTCCGGTGTCGTTCCTGCAAATGCCCGGAAATCTTTCAACATATGTGACTGGTCATAATATCCGCAATTCAATGCCAGTTCTTCGCTGTCCACCTGACCTGCTGCCCCGTGGATCGCATTTAAAAATGTCTGAAACCGGATAAAACGTTCAAATTCTTTCGGAGAAATTCCGTGGATCTGTTTGAAAATCCTGCGGATATAACTTTCCGAATAACCCGTTTCCCTGCTCAACATCTGTATGGAAATATTTCCATTGGTGGCATAAATCCGTTTTCGCAGATATTCTTCCAATACATGTACAGAATCCTTTGCCTGATCCTTCTGGTTTTCCGACAAATATTTCAGTAAGATCTCCGCTCTCTTTTTTACATTTCCTGCTTCTGCCAGCGCATCCGTCAGTCCGGCTCCATATTCATTTTTATCTATCTCAAGATCCTGATTGACAACTTCCTGAATTGTAAGTCCCGAAGGAAGGATGTATTTTCCAGGGAAAAATCTGGCTCCGAAATAATATCTGCCATCCTCAAATTCCCAGTCCTTTGCCTTCAGAACCGTTCCGCCAAGCAACACCTTCACGTCATGCTCGCCAATACCAAAAACAAGATCCGTACTGTCATCCGGCACCGCCTTAAAATTTGCCGGCGCTCCCTCCTGCACATGAAATTCATAAAAATTGGAAATTCCCATTCTGCGCGGAATAATCTCTTTGTAATCTTCTGCATCCAGTGACAAATATGGTTGTACAGGTACCAGTATTTCTTTCTCGTTCATCGTATCAGCTCCTGAATTTTCTTAAGTTTATGCCATTTCCGGTTTGTCCCAGAGTGGCAGTTTTATTCCAATTCCAAGCTTGACTGCGTTGCGGTAAACCATGCCGCCCCATGCGATATCCTCTACTGGCATACCGCCAACGGAATATACGATAATATCCTCGTCGCTTTCCCGTCCCGGGCGTCTTCCTTCTATAATATCGGTAAGATCAATGATGTCCTCAGGTTTGATTTTTCCTTCATGTCTTAAGTCTGTAAATTTTGTACCGATGATCTGCATCTGCGGGTAAGTCGGATACGGATATTCTTCTTCCCAAGCCTCGTACAGTTTTGAGTTATCTACCACCAGTTTGCAGTTGTTTACCAGAAAATCATCGTCAAATCTGGCTGCTGACGGCATGCTGATCAATGCACCTTTTTTGACCCAGTCCCCATTGATATATGGGAAGGAAGATACATCATCACGCACCGTTGTGGTAAAACTGATGATATCGCTGTCCCGCACCGCATCTTCCACCGTCTCACAAATCTGAATGTCTTTGATCTGCGGCAGTTCCTCTTTGATAAAGGAAACAAAAGAATCCAAGGATTTCTGTCCACGGCCTTTGATCTTCACGGTATCAAGCTGCGGACACACACTGACGAATGCTGCCAGTGATGTTTTTCCCATAACACCCGGTCCGATGACGGAAGCAACTTTCGCATCTTTTCTGGCCAAATATTTTGCGCCAACTCCGGGGATTCCGCCGGTACGGTAAGCACTTACCAGGTTTGCTGACATCAGAGCCAGCGGTGCGCCGGTATCTTTGTCATTCAGCATCATCATAAGAATGGAGCGCGGAAGACCTTTTTTCTTGTTCTCCACATTGGAACCATACCACTTCATACCTGCCATCTGATAATTTCCACCCAGATACGCCGGCATTGCCATGAAACGTCTGTCATCCGCGTTCTGCGGCATGCCCGGAAATTCCGGATGATCCGGGAATGTGATCATACATCCGTGGGAGTTGTGATTTTGTCCACCCATCACATAATCCCCTTTGTAAAGTGTGATCAGCATATCTTCCATTACATCCACACACTGTTTCATGTCTTTTACACCTGCTTTGATCATATCAGGTTCACTTAAATATAAAAAATCAATTTTTGAGTCCATCTGATTTTCTCCCTTCTGCATAACTTCTGCTTTTGGTAAGTAAATTTTGTTTGATTCTTGTTCAGAACACTTTTTTATTTACAGATATACACATCCGGGAACAACGCATCAGCTGTCCTTGTTACGGATGAGTATACCACATTTTTTTCTATCTGTTGTTACAAGTTTAAATACACTTCATAAACTGCTACATTCCACATACATCATTCGCAAATATACATTTATATGATGTATAAACTATGATTCTAAATCACCGCATGAAATCTGTCATAGCGGAATGCTGAAATATCCAAGGTTGTCGGTTCTTCTCTTGCCACTTCAGACAACAGTTTTCCAACGATCGGCGAAATACCAAATCCATGTCCGGTAAAAGCGCATGCAGTGATCAATCCCGGAACTTCATTGATTGCCCCAAGCACCGGCACACCGTCGATACATACATCTTCGTATCCTGCCCAGGTACGGACGATTTTGGCATCTGCCAGCTTCGGAATATATTTCATAATACCGCGGCAGATACATGGAGCTGTGATGCTGGAAGTCATGTTATGGCCATTGTCCTTATTGACAGTTTCATATCCGGAAGCACCGCCGAATACAAAAGAACCATGATCCGTCTGATGACCGTAAAAATCGGCATCTGCGGTACCAAGCATTTGAGGAAACATCTGCGGTTCTGCCTCTGTTACCAGTGCTTCGATCAGGTCATTTGACATCGGGATGTCAATTCCAACGGTTCCAAGAATGGCTCTGCTGGCGTAACCTGCTGCCACAATGATCTTATCTCCTTCAAACACATTCTTTTTTGTTACAACTCTGCGGGCTTTTCCTCTGACCATCTGCAATTCCACCACTTCTTCACCGGTATAAAACTGTACGCCGCGTTTTCTGGCTTCCCGGTAATATCCAAGTGTTGTCACCAGTGGATTTGCATGTCCATCGGTCGGGCACCAGCTTGCACCGATGACTTCATCGCTGAGATACGGGTTGATCTCCCGCACTTCTTTTCCATCGATCATATGTACATCCAGACCACAGGCCACTGCCCGGTCTGTCAATCCCTGCAAAATTTCCATATGATGCGCTGTTTTTCCAAGCCGAAGGTTTCCTTCTTTGTGATATTCCACATCGATACCAAGTTCTTCGGAAAGATGCGGCCATAAATGCTCGACTGCATACATTGCAAGGGGAAGTTCTCTCGGATCACGTCCTGACTGACGGACACCGCCGCCGTTTCTGCTGGAACCGCCATTTCCGATACTCTCGTCTTTATCCAGTACAATAACGGAAGTTCCTTTTTTTGCCAGCTCATAGGCTGTGGCACATCCGATGACACCGCTTCCGATAATGATCACATCTGCTGTCTTACGCATCCTGCTCACCTTCCTTTGCAAAAATCTTCATCTCCAGAGGTCTCATGGGTGCTCTGGATGTGGCCGGCTCCAATACTGCCGGTGATACGCCAAGCTCTCTGGCTACAATGCCTTTTACCAGTTTCGCACAGGTCTGTCCCTGACAAAGTCCCATGCCGCATCGTAAATATCTTCGAATCTCGGTGATGGTATACATTCCATCGTGTACTGCTTTTCTTATCTCACCTTTTGTCACTTCTTCACATCTGCAGATGATTCTGTCGTCATCCGGCTGCGGGGTAAATTCTCCCAGCGCATCGATTCTGTCATATATATTTTCCATCGTTATGTCCTCTCTTTCTATTAAGAACGGAAAAATCTTGCTTTCATTGCCATATCCGCCGGAACTTTTATGGTCAGCAGATTTGTATGGTCAAAGGCTTTCGCTGTTCTGACCTCCACAACCTCTGCCTCACAAACTTTACTGCCATCACGGCCAAGTCCATATCCTTTGTCTCCTTTTTCCGGAAGCGGAAGAAATTCATATGGAATCGTTACGGTTGCAAATCCCGGTTCGTAGGTTTCATCTACTAAGAATATTGCCTGACCGGAACAGGATGCCACGCACATGCCGCAGCCGATACATTTTGCAGATTCATCCACTGCCGGAAGCGCTGTGATGTGATCACCGATTCGGATACAATGTTTCGGACATGCATCCTGACATGGGTTACACGGAATGTTCTGTGTACATTCCATCACCGGATGAATGCCAACCTGATGTGTCACACCCGGAAACCGTTCTATCTCATCATCTGCAACAAATCCTTTTTTCAGCAGATTCATGGAAATATCAATGCCTTCTTCTGTTTTTTCGATCAGTTTGCCTCGATTCTTCGGTGCAAACATACCCTGACGAAGTCCGTCCAGCGCTTTTTCATTGGAAGCAACGCTTTCCTGCATTTCCGCTTCTTCCATATATCCAAGATACTTTGCTGCTGTAATTCCTGCGATTCTTCCCTCGATCATAGCGGAACTTGCTTCCTCGATACCGGACACATCACCTGCCACAAAAATGCCTTTGATGGATGTTTCACCATACTCATCTACCATCGGAACCTGCCCGCCGCGCTTCGGATCATCTACCATATCACAGCCTGCCATCTTCAGTAACTGTGACATCGGAGATAAGCCAACCGCCAGACAGATCGTATCTACATCGAAATGTTTTTCCGTTCCCGGGATAAACTGGAAATGGCTGTCCACCTCTGCGATGGTAACACCGGTCACATGATCTTCGCCTTCCACTTTCACAATGGTGTGTGACAGATAAAACGGAACTCCCGTTCTTGCAACCTTTGCCGCATGGACACCATAACCGCCGATTCGTGGTGCCGCATCTACCAGGGCTACCACTTCACAGCCACACTGTGCTAACTGAAAACTTACAACCAGACCAACGTTTCCACTTCCAAGCATCAGAATCTTGTTTCCCGGTTTGACACCGTGCAGGTTCATCATGGTCTGTGCTGCGCCTGCTCCGATGACTCCCGGAAGCGTCCAGCCTTCAAAGGTAACCATGTTTTCCGCTGCACCAGTGGCAATGATAATGGCATCTCCTTTGTAGTGAAAAATTTCATCTCCCTGGCGAACCGTAATCTCTTTGTCCTGATACATTCCAACAACTGTAGAATTTAAGGAAACTTCCACACCGGCTTTTGCCGCCTCTTCCAGAAGTTCTTCTCCGATCTTAAAACCTCTCACTTTTGCTTTATGTTCTTTGGAACCAAAGAATTTATGGATCTGCTTGAATAACTGACCACCTGGTCTTTCGTTTTCATCAAATACAATAACCTTCATTCCTTTTTTTGCTGCTTCTATGGCTGCGGACAAACCGGAAGGACCAGCGCCGACAACGATCAAATCATATCTTTTCATTTTTTACATCTCCTTATCCGTTTTACTCTTGAAAAGGCTCGGCTGATACACCGTATTGCGTCTGCACTTTCATGCCTTCCTGCAAAGGTGTCACACAGGTTCTGACGTTTGGAACTCCATCCACAACCATGACACAGTCGGTACATCTTCCGATCGCACAAAAGATACCGCGCGGCTTATGCTCTTTCTTGGTATATCTGTGGATCATAATACCTGCAGCTTTCAGTGCTGCCGCGATCGGCTCGCCTTCGTATCCCTGAAGCTTCTGTCCATCATATGTAAAGCTGACAAGTTTTCCTTTTTCCGGTACACCTAAAATCGGATGCTCTGTGATTCGAGTTCCCATACTTTTTTACCCTCTTTCTGAATGATCTTAAAATTAGAAAATGCACTCTTTTTTATGTTCTGATAAACAAAAAAGATGCCTGCGGCTGCAGACATCTTTGACTGGTTTCATTTTCTATATTTTGTTTGCTTTTTTATTTGCACTTATCATAATCACTCAGAATGCATTTGTATTGTAAAAAACGATACAAGAACAGATTCGATAAATTATTTGGAATTTGCTCCACACGCAATTCGTATGGTATTTATTATCTTTGTGTTTTTCTATCTTTTCTTTTTATGACTCATTCACCAATTTGCCGGTCATATGATCAGGAGCTAACTCCAGACAAAGCACGCGCGGCATGGAATGTGTCAGTTCATGCTCCAGATAAGCCGCATCATCTGTAAATTTACGGCACAGATTTGTGCAGATATACTTTGTCTTCTCTACATCTTCCACAACGCTGATCTGACCAAAGATCACAACACTGCGGATGTTCAACGCCCACTCGCCTTCTTTGCGATATCCCTGATCATAGACACAATAAGATGCTTTACTGCAAGCTTTCAATGCATCCAATTTATGTCCTTCTTTTGCACAGTGAAAATAAATTTCTCCATCTTCCTCACAATACCAGTGATCCATCGGGATTCCGTATGGATAGCCATCTTCTCCAATTAAGGATAATACTCCTCTCGGTTCATTTTTTAATACTTCTATACATTCTTCAATGTCATTTAGTTAAGCTTGTTTCAACTAATTTTGTGGCAGTTCTGACATT
>CAVEOS010000040.1:0-24493 GCA_963617435.1 Lachnospiraceae bacterium | reverse complement strand
GCTTATAATATCCTCGTCATAATCTCGCAAAACCAAAAGCATCTGCTCATATAAATCAGGATGTTCCAGAATTCTGCTAAGAAATACATCACCTTCTGCATGGCGTACAGGAGATATGTAAATAATATCTCTGTCGTTTTTTGTTTTTGTTTTCGTTAACTGTAACGGTATACGGATTTGACCATCATAAACAGAATAGTAGGATTCTCTATCTCCATCCACCTCTGCTTTTAAATCTAATCTTGATACAACTTGTGTGTCATCGCATATATCTTCCGTATTCTCAATAACCGATAAACCCAGTATTCTATCATACTCTCTTTGCGATAGTTCTTCCTGCACTTCTACCGCAGACAATGCAACATTATGCTTTTCACCATCTACCAAAGTTACATCATATTCAATTTTCTTTTCGTCTTCATTTATATCAAATAAATCATAAAATCCTTCGTATAACGACATTCCCACTCTGATTCCAGAATTGAGGCGTCTTGTTATAGTACTCCAATCAATTATTCTATCCGGACGCTTAAAACTCTGAACAACTTCCAGAACACTTGTTTTTCCACAATTGTTATCACCTGTCAGAATATTAATCGGTTGCAAATTATCAAGTTCTAAATCCTTGATTCCACGAAAAGATTTTATATAAATATTTGAAATATGATTTTCCATATGCAAACGTCCTTTTTATATCGCTTTAAAATAGTTATTACCTTCCCCTTTATAGTATCTTATTCTTTCTATATTATCAATCAAAAATACGATACCTCTGGTATAAAATAGACAGTCAGCTTTATCTTCTGACTGTCTACTATATATCTTCTTATTAATCAAAATAATTAATCTGCATTGCTGCGCGTACATCATTCAATGTAGCTGCTGCTTTCTTCTCAGCAACTTCTGTACCTTTTTTCAGGATATCATATACATCCGGAATACGCTGCTCCCACATTTTACGTCTCTCACGAATCGGTGCCAGTTCTTCCTGAAGTACATTATTCAGGAATTTTTTTACTTTTACATCACCGAGACCACCGCGGGTATAATGTGCTTTGAGCTCGTCCAGATTCTGATAATCCGGCAGATACTCTGCAAAATGCTCCGGTTTACTGAACGCATCCAGATAAATAAATACCGGGTTTCCATCGACACGGCCCGGATCTTCTACTCTCAGATGATTCGGATCTGTGAACATGGACATTACTTTTTTCCTGATGTCTTCCGGTTCATCGGACAGGTAAATGCAGTTTCCGAGAGATTTACTCATTTTTGCTTTACCGTCGATACCCGGCAGACGTAAGCAGGCCTGGTTAGTCGGAAGTACGATCTCCGGCTCTGTCAGTGTCTCACCATATACGCTGTTGAATTTATGAACGATTTCTTTACACTGCTCAATCATCGGCATCTGATCCTCGCCTGCCGGAACGGTTGTGGCACGGAATGCGGTAATGTCTGCTGCCTGACTGATTGGATAACAGAAGAAGCCAACCGGGATGCTGGACTCAAAGTTTTTCTGCTGAATCTCAGCTTTTACGGTAGGGTTTCTCTGAACTCTGGATACCGTTACCAGATTCATGTAATAGAATGTCAGCTCTGTCAGTTCCGGTACCATGGACTGGATAAAGATTGTTGCTTTCTCCGGGTCAATACCGCAGGCCAGATAATCCAGTGCAACCTGGATAATGTTCTGACGAACTTTCTCCGGATGCTCTGCGTTATCAGTCAGAGCCTGTGCATCTGCTATCATAATATAAACTTCGTCATACAGTCCGGAATTCTGCAGACGAACTCTTTCTTTCAATGATCCCACGTAATGTCCGACATGAAGACGGCCTGTCGGGCGATCACCTGTCAAAATAATTTTACTCATGTTTCTGCTACTCCTTTACATACCTAGTATTATATGCCACCAGAGCTTTATCGTCAACCAAAGGAGACGTTTATTTCTTCAGTAAATTTCTTTATCATAAAATTTCTTCTTCCGTATGAACACATTTTCCAATCTGTATGTTACCTTTTCCCGCCCTCATATGTTATAATATAGATGGGTAATTACAGTGTTTGCATTATAGGAAAGAAGGTATGACTATGAAACAGACAATCATTACGATCAGTCGTGAATTCGGAAGCGGCGGTCACGTTATTGGGGAAAAAATTGCTGAAAAAATAAACATTCCTTTCTATGACAAGGACATCATTCAGCACATTGCAGAAAAAACCGGATTTTCTGAAGATTTTGTAAAAGAGCAGTCCGAATACGCACCTTCCAAAAATATGTTTGCCTATGCATTTGTCGGTCGTGATCACACCGGAAGTTCTCTTTCCGATCAAGTCTACGCCGCACAGACACAGGTCATTCGTGATCTGGCAGAAAAAGGTTCCTGCGTCATCATCGGTCGCTGTGCCGACTATATTTTAAAAGACCGACCGGATACTTATCATATCTTCGTATATGGAAACGAGCCTGAAAAAGTATCCCGCACGCAGCAGCTTTTCAATCTGCCGGAAAAAGAAGCCTGCGCCATGAACCGTGGCATGGATAAAAAGAGACGGCTTCATTACGAATATTATACGGACCGCAAATGGGGCGATCCTAAGAATCACTGCATGTGCCTGAACACCAGTGTACTTGGCATCGACCGATGCGTACAGTATATTGTGGAGCTGATTCAGTCTGATAATCAGTAACAAAAAATCCGTGAGTGCCAACAGCACTCACGGATTTTTATACTTAATCCCTCGACTCAATCACAAGCAAAATACCATCTTTGCATGTAATCGTTGCATTCTCCGCCTCCAGCTCATTGCTCACTCCGCGGGCAATCCCGCTGACCAGCGTAAAATCTTCCACTTCGTAAGCAAATCCTTTTAACGTAATTCCTCTAACCTCCGGTGTAAACGGAAGCAGGGAAACATATTTTCCAAACTGATCCGCTTTTTTCAACACCGCTTCACCATCTACCATACGAATCCGGTTATGAGCATCCACAATCTGACAGGAAACATGCCTGTCCAAAGCCAGCTTCAGCATCTGAATATTTCCCATAACATGATCCAAACGGGTTCCGGTGGCACCAATCATCGTAATCTCATCCGCCCCTGCATCAATGGCACGAAGTAATGCCAGCTCCGTATCCGTCTCATTCTTGTGTGTTGGAAAACGCTCCATCCGTTCCGGACAAACTGTCTTGAAATACTCATAGGACTCCTCATCCACCGAGTCAAAATCACCCAGAATCAAATTAGGTAAAATTCCCGCCTCATGACAAAACTTCATCCCTGCGTCTGCGCAAACAATATAATCCCACATTCTTTCCTTTATATATTTAATAGCAAACTCACTCTGAATCGTTCCTCCTGTTATGATCAGGCAACGCATAATTCTTCACCTCACGTTTTTATGGTCTATATTGACCGTTGCTCATCAATGTAAAAACGACAGTGGCGGGTAAGATTTGATTTTCTAAGCGAAGGCATCTTAGCCTTGCGTGACAATCACATCTTGCCTGTCCACTGTCGAACACAACCTACCGCAACGGTCTCACATACTTAATACTTATGTTCTACTTCTCCATGATATCAAGAAATGCTTCCACGTTTTCTTTGATATCCCCTTTAAACACTGCCGTTCCAGCCACGATGATATTCGCCCCTGCATCCAGCACTTCCTGCACATTTTTCAGTGACACACCACCATCGACCTCAATATCAGCCTGACAGTGTTTCTCTTCCATCATTTTTTTCAGATCGCGGATTTTCTGTGTCGTATACGGAATGTATTTCTGTCCGCCAAATCCCGGATTGACGCTCATCAGCAGCACCATATCGCACTCCGGCAGAATGTAATCCAGCACGGAAAGCGGAGTAGCCGGGTTCAGGGCCACACCAGCCAGCACGCCACGATCTTTGATGGCATGGATGGTTCGATCCAGATGTTTGCATGCTTCTGCATGTATGGTGATCAGATCTGCTCCGGCCTCTACGAACTCATCGATATAACGCACCGGCTCATCGATCATCAGATGTACATCAAAGATACGGTCAGAACATTTCCGAATGGATTTGATAACCGGAAGTCCGAAGGAAATACTCGGCACAAAACTTCCATCCATAACATCAATATGCACATACTGTGCTCCTGCCTCATCCAGCATTTTTACCTGCTCGCCAAGGATTGAAAAATCAGATGCAAGCAGTGACGGTGATAAACAATTCATTTTTTATACTCCTTTTTCTTTTCCAGCAATCCAATTTCACTGTATCAAATAAGTCATACCTGTCTTTGAATCACTGATGATCATTAACCATGGTTAATATTTTCTTTTATCTTTTAATTCATTATAAATCTGCACGTAATTATGATAGCGGCTCTGGCTTATTTTCCCTTCCGCCAGTGCCTCCTTTACACCGCAGTCCGGCTCACCGATATGGCTGCATCCGGTAAAACGGCAGTTCTGTTCATACTCCACAAACTCCGGAAATAAGGTTCCCAGTGTCTCTTTTTCAAAAAAATCAGATGCAAGAGAACTGAATCCCGGCGTATCAAAAATATACGTCTCTTCATCCAGCATGATCAGCTGAGAATGCCGCGTGGTATGTTTTCCTCGCTGAATCTTCTCACTGATGGCTCCGGTCTCCATCTGTACATCCGGCGCCAGCAGATTGATCAGTGTGGATTTTCCAACGCCTGACGGTCCTGCAACCGTTGTTGTCTTTCCCTGCAGTGCTTCCCGCAACGCAGTAATTCCCTTTTTTTCCTTTGCACTTAGGAAAAACAATGGATAACCGCTGGTCTCATAAGCATCCCGCAATTCCTGAATTTCTTCTTCCGAAACCAGATCTTCTTTATTAAAACAGATCAGCGTCGGTACTTCCTGCTGCTCCATCATCAGCAAAAAGCGGTCCAGCAGATTCAGGTTCGGTTTTGGCGAAGTCCCCGCAAAAATAACCAGTGCCTGATCCACATTGGCTACCGCCGGACGGATCAGAGCATTTTTCCGCGGCAGAATCTCCACCACGTTTCCTGTTTTCTCATCTTCGTTGATAATATCAATTTCTACATTGTCTCCCACCAGTGGTTTCATTTTTTTCTGGCGGAAGGCACCTTTTGCTTTACATTCATAGATACCGGATCCTACTACAGAAACGTAGTAGAATCCGGCAATCCCTTTTACAATCTTTCCCTGTTTCATACTTGTACTTTACTCTTTTTTGAAGGAAATCTCTTTTTCCTGTGTGGAAGATGCCGGATTTCCATCCGCATCAACATAATACCATGTGATCACAATTTTTCCACTTGCCACATCAAGGCCATGTGCTTCAACGGTATATGGGAAAGATGTCACATCATTCCATTGGTCAATGAGATCACTGCTGCCGGATTTATACAGCGCAATATCTGCAGAACTTACGGTTACATCCGTCGGTGCATTCACCTGAGATCTGATGTAGTAAGATACCTGCTCCGGTCCGCTGCTGACTACGATGGTAATTGCAGTTCCTTTATCCACATACTGGCCTGCTTCGATACTCTGGCTGATAACATTTCCTGCTGCCACAGAATCGCTGTGCTCTGTACTTGTGGTAACTGTAAAATCAGACAGCGCGGATTTTGCATCTGCTTCTGACTGTCCTTTTACATTCGGCACTTTGACAGATTCGCTTCCCTGGCTGACATAAATTGTTACTTTTGAACCTTCTTTTACGGTAGTTCCAGCCTTCGGATCCTGACGAATAACCTGACCGGCCGGCACATCATTGCTGAATTCAAATTCACGGCTGGCTGTAAGGTTCTTTGCTTCCAGTGCTGACATTGCGGCATCCGATGTCTTTCCGGTTACATCCGGTACATCCACATCTTCTGCATTCTCCTCCTCAGTTCCGGCAGAAACGGTAACTTTGATGGTGGTTCCCGTCTTTACCGTCTCACCCTTTGCCACATCCTGATCAATGATCTGGCCTTTTTCATACTCGTCAGAAATCTCAGTTCCGGATTCGCTGACCTTCAGGCCCAGTTTTTCAAGCTCTGTCTTTGCCTCAGAGAGCGTTTTGCCTTTCAGATCGATCATGACAACGGTTTCCTCATCCTGCTGCGTGATAGAAGTATCGTCTTTTTTATTATTTTTGTTTCCAAATCCAAAGTGGAAGATATCAAAAAAGCTTCCCACAATATAAATTACAATAATCGCGATTACGATTGCTACAACGATTCGCATGATACCGACGATTTTTTCCATTTTGGAATTCAGGAAACGTCCCTCTTCCTCGTCATCATCCTCATCGTATTCGCTCATATCATAATCTTCATCCTCATCATCTGCTTCTGAATCCGCTTTTGCAGTCTGCTCTGCTTCTGCCTGAGGTTCTGCTTTTACATTCTCTGTCTGTTTTTTGATCTGATTTACTTCATCATCCGTCAAAACTCTTGTTTTATCCTGGTTGAACGGCACCAGAGTTACGAAATCCTCATCCGGATTCAGCAGTGACTTGCGCAGGTCGATCAGCAGACTCTCCATGGAATCATAACGACGGTCCGGGCTCTTCTGGGTACATTTCTGAATGATCTTCTCCAGACTGATCGGCAGATTCGGTGCATAAGTGCTTGGCGGCACCATCTCATCCTGCAGATGCTGAATTGCTACGGCTACGGTGCTGTCTCCGTCAAACGGAACACGTCCGGTCACCATCTCATACATTACGATACCTAAGGAGTAGATATCACTCTTGTTGCTGACATATCCGTTTCGTGCCTGCTCTGGGGATGCATAATGCACGGACCCCATAACATCAGAATGGATCGTATTTTCAGAAACGGCACGGGCAATTCCGAAATCCGTTACTTTTACTTTGCCATCTGTGGAAATAATGATATTCTGCGGTTTGATATCCCGGTGTACGATATTTTTCGCATGGGCTGCCTGAATACCGCGTCCCACCTGAATGGCAATACTCAGAGTTTCCTTATAATTTAACTGTCCCTTTTTCTCAATGTAAGTTTTTAATGTAATGCCTTCCACATATTCCATGACGATATAGTGGATGCCATTCTCGCTTCCGACATCGTAAATATTGACGATATTCGGATGCTCAAGTCCCGCTGCTGACTGTGCTTCGCTGCGGAATTTCGTTACGAAATTGGTATCTTCGCTGAATTCTTCTTTCAGTACTTTGATTGCCACAAATCTGCCCAGGGTATGATCTTTCGCCTTATAGACGTCAGACATGCCGCCGGTTCCGACCTTTCCTACGATCTCGTAGCGGTCAGCAATATACGTTCCATTTTTTAACATTCTGTCACCTCATCTAAATTGGGTTCTATTATTATAACAGTGATATTGTCTTTTCCACCATTTTTGTTTGCAAGTTCAATCAGCTGCTCTGCTTTATCCGAAAGACTGCATGTTCCATGCAGGATCTGCAGGATCACTGCGTCATCCACCATGTTTGTCAGTCCGTCCGAGCAGAGTACGATATACTCTCCCGGGTTCAGCTGTCGTTCAAAAATATCGATTTTTACCTGATCCGACACGCCGACAGCCCGTGTGATAATATTTTTGTCCGGATGCGTCTTTGCGCTTTCCTGATCCATCTGACCAAGCCGCACCAGTTCCTGAACAAGGGAATGATCCTGAGTCACCTGCGTGATCTCATCGCCGACCACATACAGGCGGCTGTCACCGACATTTGCTGCGATCAGTGATCTCCCCCGAATCACCGCAGCCACGACGGTCGTGCCCATTCCTTTCATCTGCTGATGCGCATCCGCATATTCCTTCAATTTCCGATTGGCTGTCTCAATACCTTCCGACAAAATCGCAATCGGCTCTTCCTCCTTGCTTCCCTCGATGGAACGAACCGTCGTCTCCACCACATAACGGGATGCAAATTCGCCTGCTTTATGTCCCCCCATACCGTCTGCTACCAGAAACAGATTGGGCAGTTTTCCTACAGCCTCTTCTGAGGAATAGAGATAGTCCTGATTCATTTCTCTCGTGCTTCCAATATCTGTAAGAGAACTTATCTTCATCTTCTAAGAGTCCTGCCTTTCTGAGAACCGCTTGCGCAACTGTCCGCATGCGCCATCTATATCACGGCCCATTTCTCTTCTAATAGTAACATTTATTCTACATTTTTCAAGTTTATTTTTAAATTCCTGCACCGCTTTTCCGTCAGGTTGCACAAAATCACGCTCTTTAATCGGGTTTACCGGTATCAAATTGACGTGACAATTGATGCCTCTGATCAGTTCCGCCAGTTCTTTTGCATCTTCCTCGGTATCGTTGACACCTGCCACCAGACTGTACTCAAAGGTCACTCTCCGGCCGGTCTCCTCAAAATAATCCCGCAGCGCATCCACTACTTCATGGATCTCATACGCCTTTGCCACCGGCATCAGTTCCAGTCGTTTCTCCTGATTGGAGGCATGCAGGGACAAGGCCAGGGTGATCTGCAGATCTTCTTTTGCCAGATCACGGATCCGCGGCACCAGGCCACAGGTGGATACCGTGATATTTCGCTGGCTGATATGTAAGCCATTTTCATCCGTCAGCATCTGAATAAACGTCAGCAGATTGTCGTAGTTATCCAGCGGCTCGCCGGTTCCCATGACCACCACGTTTGACACGCGCTCGCCGGTATCCGCACTGATCCGGTAAATCTGTTCCAGCATTTCCGCCGGAGTCAGGTTTCTCACCAGTCCATCTAAAGTTGACGCGCAAAAACGACAGCCCATGCGGCAGCCCACCTGGGATGAAATACACACAGAATTGCCGTGTTTGTAACGCATCAGCACGCTTTCCACCATATTGTGGTCTTCCAGTTCAAAAAGATACTTTCTGGTTCCATCGATGGCGGATTCCTGCATCGTCACCTGTTTCAATACCGTATAAGTACAATTTTCTGAAATCTCATTTCTTAACTTTGCCGGTAAATTGCTCATCTGTTCCAAGTCATCTGCCAGTTTGACATGTATCCACTGATACAGCTGTTTTGCCCGGAATTTCTTTTCTCCGCGTTCGATTGCCCACTGCTCTAACTGAGCCAACGGCAGTGATTTGATATCTATTTTTTCCATATTATAATTTATACTCCGATATATCAGAAATGTTTTTTCGTCTCTTTTTTGCATTGAAACTATCACTTCTGTAAATAGTCAAATAGAATCTGGGATTTTTATATACTTCAGATTTTATTTACGATGCATCTTTGCCATGAAAAAGCCGTCGCATCCTTCATATGGGAAACACTGACGCATCTGTACCAGTGCAAAGTCAGCATGTTCCGCTAAAAATTTATGTACATTATCCTCGTTTTCTTCTTTCGTCATTGTACAGGTACTGTACAGCAGTGTTCCGCCTGTTTTGACATAACGGCAGACCACACCGAGGATTTCCTGCTGCAGCGCTGCAAGCTCTGCGATTTTTTTCTCGGATGCATTGTATTTGATATCTGTTTTAGTACCGATAACACCAAGACCGGAACAGGGCAGATCCGCAATAACCACATCTGCTTTTTCTTCCGCAGACGGATCAAATTCTCTCGCATCCCACACCTTCGCTTCCATATTAGATAACTGACAGCGCTCAATGTTTTCTTCGATCATTTCTACTTTGTATTCTGTCAGGTCTCTGGCTTCCACATGCCCCTTTGCTCCGATCATCCGGGCTGCATACACGCTTTTTCCACCCGGTGCTGCACAGACATCGATCACCTGATCTCCTTCTTTTGGTGCCGCCAGTTCTACGGCCAGCATGGATGCGGTATCCTGCACATAAAGCAGACCATCTTCAAATTCTTCGATCTCATCCAGTGCTTCATACCCAGATAAAAACAGTGCCCGTTCCACCTGTTCATTCTTTTTCACGGTAATTCCCTGCTGTTTCAGAGATTCTGTAATCTCATCCATGGAAATCCGGTCTGTATCCACCTGCACTGAAGTCGGATGTGGTTGCAAAAAGGCTTCCAGAATCTTCTCACAGGCTTCCGTTCCATACTGATCCATGATGCGCTGCACCATCCATTCCGGCACAGAATAACGCACGGACAGGTATTTTACCGGTTCTTTTTTTTCATCCGGCCATTTTACCTGATCCAGATTCCGGGCAATGTTTCGCATAACACCATTTACAAAGCCTTTCAGCCCGGAAAAACCACGTTTTACCGTAAGTTTTACCGCCTCGTTGCAGGCTGCAGAGTCCGGCACGGAATCCATATATTTTAACTGGTACACGCCGCTTCGCAAAATAGCAGCAATCACCGGTTTCATTTTCTTTACTTTTGTCTTCGAAAACTGGTTGATGATAGCATCCAGCTCGATCATCCGCTCAATGGTTCCCTGAGACAGCCGGGTGATAAATGCCCGGTCCTGTTTTGGCAGATAACGGTATTTGTCCAGCACATCGCGGATGGCGATATGGGAAAATTCTCCGTCTCTGGTCACTGCCAGCAGAATGTCTACCACCAGATTTCTTGTATTTACATTTTCTGTTTTACTCGTCATCTCGACGTCGTCCTCCAAATAAAATGATCAGCCGCAGAAGCTGCAGGATCATAGATGCCGCGCTTGCCACATAGGTCATGGCTGCCGCTGTCAGCACTTTTCTCGTATCCTTCAGTTCTACGCTGCCGAGGATACCGGTGCGTTCCAGTTCCTGCATGGCACGATGGGATGCATTGAATTCCACCGGCAGTGTGATAAGCTGAAACAGTACTGCCAGAGAAAACATAATGATTCCGGCCTGAATAAATACCATACTCATGGAACCACGGAAAATCAGACCAATGATGATCAACGGCCAGGCCAGATTGGAACCAATATTTGCAATCGGGACAAAAGCCCCACGGATCCGCAGCGGCGCATAGCCTCTTGCATGCTGGATCGCATGGCCGCACTCATGAGCTGCCACGCCAACTGCTGCCACAGAAGTGGAATTGTATACACTATCTGACAGACTCAGCGTCTTGTTCATCGGATTATAGTGATCCGTCAGATTTCCGGAAACATGCTGTACCTGCACATCGTAAATGCCCGCATCCCGTAAAATCCGCTCCGCCGCCATGGCGCCCGTCATTCCAGACATGCTGCGCACTCTCTTGTAATAGTTAAAGGTGCTGTTCATCTTTGCCGATGCTGCCAGGCAGATAATTGCTCCGATGATCACAAGTATATAAGTATAATCCATCCAGTAAAAACCATAGTATCCGTAAGGCATATTTTTCACTTCTTTCTGCTGTTCAGCTTAGTTCTTCTAAAATCAAGTCTCTCACTTCTATAAAATAATGCATTCAATCTGATTTCAGATATATTCCGTAAGAACAGTTCTTGCTGCTTTATTCAGGAACTGCACAATTCGTGCTTAGTTTCCAAGTTTCATTCCTTCACTTAAGGCATTGCCGCGTAAAAAGGCATCTGCGCTCATCCTTTTTTTGCCTTCCAGCTGTACTTCCTTCAGCATCAGAATGCGGTCACCGGTCTGTACGCCAACTTCGTGTTTTGTCACAACTGCCAGTTCACCCGGTGCTTTATCAGATGCTTCATTCTTTACAGCTGCCGCCCAGATTTTTAACGTTTTTCCATTGAGATAAGTATATGCACTTGGCCATGGATTTAAACCACGGATCAAACATTCGATCTCTGCCGCCGGTTTTGTCCAGTCAATGATGCCAAACTGCTTTTTGATCAGTGTTGTCTTGGTCGCTGCCTCATGATCCTGCTTTGTATAAGTAGCAGTTCCATTTTCGATGGCTGTCAGTGTACGTACACACAGATCCGCGCCAACTTCGCTCAGACGGTCAAACAGGCTTCCTCCGGTCTCTTTTTCATCCAGGACGACTTCTTCTTTCATAATCATATCGCCGGTATCCAGGCCTTCATCCATGCGCATAGTTGTCACGCCGGAAACTCTTTCTCCGTTGATCACCGCCCACTGGATCGGTGCTGCACCTCTGTATTTTGGTAACAGAGAGGCATGTACGTTGACACAGCCATATTTCGGCATTTCCAGAATCTCTTTTGGCAGAATCTGTCCGAAAGCGACTACCACGATAATATCTGCGTTGAACGTTCTCAAATATTCCACACACTCCGGCTCCCGCACACGGCGTGGCTGATATACTTCAATGTCATGCGCCAGCGCTGCTTCTTTTACCGGTGGAAACTGCATGGCTTTTCCTCTGCCCTTCGGCTTGTCCGGCTGCGTTACCGCAAGAACAATTTCATGTCCTGCCTTGATCAGTGCTTCTAATGTTCCCACGGAAAAATCCGGGGTTCCCATAAATATTACTCGCATTATTTATTCCTCCTGACCTGCAAAGATTTCGCATTATTTTTGTCAGTCTGCTGCCAATCATTAAAAAAATTCATATAAAAATAGATTGCTCACAGCAAAAACAGATTATTCCTCGTCGATTTCTTCCCAGTCTTCCTCATCTTCCGGATCAGCATACTGTACGTCGTGGATCTCGCCCTCTACTTTTTCCACATACATATGGCCATCCAGATGATCCAGCTCATGACAGATGGCTCTTGCCAGCAGACCTTCGCCCTCGATCTCATACGGCTCCATGTTTTCGTCGTATGCTTTTGCTTTTACGTAGTTTGGACGGGTTACCTGACCGGCTTTTCCCGGAAGGCTCAAGCATCCCTCATCGCCTGTCTGGCTGCCGGATGTCTCAAGAATCTCCGGATTTACCATGATGATCGGGCCTTCTCCCACATCGATGACAACGATTCTGCGGAGTACGCCAACCTGCGGTGCTGCCAGTCCCACGCCGCATGCCTCATACATAGTATCCAGCATATCGTAGATCAGGTCGGAGATACGCGGTGTGATCTTGCTTACCTCACGACATGTTTTTGTTAATACCTCATCACCCATGATTCTGATTGTTCTAAGTGCCATTTTTCTCTCCTCGTTTCTTCTATTAGTTAGAATCCGTTCATCGGATCAAAATCAAACTGAATCGTTACAGTCCGAAACGCCGGTTCCTCACTGATGTAAGTCTCCAGCATATTTTTGATGTCAACCAACCTCTGATAATCCGCTGCTTTGATATAAAGCACCTTGCGAAAAATATCATTTACCCTAGGAACTGCCGCATCCGCCGGTCCGACAACCTGTACTTCTGCCGCATCTTCCCCTGTTTTGGTCAGTATCTTATATTTTAACATATCTTGTGCCTGTTTGACCAGCATTTCCTGTGAAGCCGCCGCATGAATGACCAGCATGTGCCATTTTGGCGGATAATGCAGCATGTCACGCAAGAAGATTTCCTGCTCAAAAAATGCCTCGTAATCCTGCGCTGCTGCCGTCACCACGCTGTAATGTTCCGGCTGATACGTCTGGATTACGACTTCTCCCTGCCGACAGCCACGGCCTGCACGGCCTGCCGCCTGAGTCAGCAGCTGGAACGTCCGCTCCGGCGCCCGGTAATCGCTGATGTGTAAGGACAGATCTGCCGCCAGGATGCCAACCAGCGTCACATTTGGAAAATCATGTCCCTTGACGATCATCTGCGTACCGATCAAAATATCTGCCTCATGATTGGCAAAGGCAGATAAAATCTGCTCATATCCGTCTTTTTTCCGGGTTGTATCCAGATCCATCCGAAGCACCCGTGCTCCCGGGAACTGTTGCTTCACGCTCTGCTCGATTTTCTGAGTGCCCGCCTTGAAGCCTCCAATGTAAGGAGAACCGCAGGAAGGACAGTTTTTCACCATCGGCTGCTCATAGCCGCAGTAATGACAGACTAACTTTCCGTTATTGTGCAGATTCAGTGACACATCACAATGCGGGCATTTGATCACTTCTCCACAGGAACGGCAGGACACAAATCCCGCCACGCCACGGCGGTTCAAAAACAACATGATCTGCTCTTTTTTCTCCAGACGATCATTGATCAGTTCCCGCAATTTATCGCTGAAAATCGAACGGTTTCCGTTTCTTAATTCTTCCCGCAGGTCCACGGTATATACCGTCGGCAACGGTCTGGCGCTTACCCGCTCTTTCATGACAAACAGCCGGTAAAGTCCCTGTTTGGCCCGTTCATAACTCTCCACGGATGGCGTTGCGGAGCCAAGTACCACGCCTGCGCCACACATTTCTGCTCTGGCAATGGCAGTCTCCCTAGCATGATAGCGGGGTACGCTCTCACTTTTGTAAGCCGCTTCGTGCTCTTCATCCATGATGATAACACCTAAATTTGGAAAAGGTGTGAACAACGCGGATCTTGGTCCGATCATGACATCCAAAAGTCCGTTTTTCGCCCGTTCAAACTGATCCGAACGCTCCCCCGCAGACATCCGGGAATTCAAAATGGATACCCGGTCTCCGAAATGGTTGTAAAAACGGAGAACGGTCTGAAACGTCAGTGCGATCTCCGGGATCAGCACAATGGCCTGTTTTCCGGATTTCACCACGGACTCAATGATCTCCATATATACTTCTGTCTTGCCACTGCCGGTAACGCCATGAATCAGGCAGGGGCGCAGGTCTCCCTGCTGCCAGCCTGCCAGAATATCATCCGCGATGCGCTGCTGCGTTGGATTTAAGGCTACTACGCCCCCCTGCTTTTTCATCCGGTCCAGGGGATTTCTCCAGTTACGAACCGTCTCCACACGGATCAGCTCCCGCTCCTGCATGGCACGGATCACAGAAGCTGTAATATTCAGCTTCTGTGTCACCGTCTCATAGGGGAGCGGAGACTGCTTAAGCAGCGCTTCCATCAGCCGCGCCCGCGCGGTCTGATGCTTGCGCTGCAGCTCTCCGAGCAGCGCCTTCGCCGTTGCGGTCTCTGGCTTTAGCCAGATCAGGCGTTTCTCTTTCTCCGCAGTTTTCTGCTTCACCGGAATCACCGTTTTCAACGCCTGATTCATGGTTCCGCCGAAGTTTTCGCGGATCCATGCCGCAAGGGCGATCAGCTGCCCTTCGATAGGGATTCCATCCCGCAGGACCCGGCGGATGGGTTTGAGCCGGGACGGCTCAAACTCCGCCCGGTCCGTTACCTCCACCACGTATCCGTTCACACTGCGGTTTCCTCGGCCGAATGGAATCTCCACCGGGGTTCCCGGGTGGATCTGTCCCTTAAGTCCCTCCGGAATCCGGTACTGAAACGTCCGATCCAGCTTCTCATGGGAAATATCTATAATAATGTTTGCATACAATGTATTTTTATCCATAGCACTCCTTTGTACTCTTCTCTGCTGACTGTTAGTTTACCAAACCTTGCACTTCATGGCAAGTTTCCGATCATCCATGGGATATTTTTGTCCCTGAATCTCCTGATACGTCTCATGTCCTTTTCCGGCAATGACCACGATATCTCCCGGTTTTGCATGGGAAATACCATAGGCAATGGCCTCTTCCCGATCCGGGATCCGTCCATATTTTCCTTTTGCCGCTTCCAGACCAAGACAGATCTCATCCGCAATTTTTTCCGGTTCTTCCTCCCTTGGGTTATCCGTGGTCACCACCACAAGATCCGCCAGACGACCGGCTGCCTCTCCCATCTGAAATCTGCGTTCCGCCGCCCGGTTGCCGCCACAGCCGAAAATGCAGATGATCCGCCCCGGATGATAATCCCGCAGCGTGGTAAGCAGGGCTTCCAGCGCCATGGCATTATGTGCATAATCCACAATGACGATGAAACGCGGTGACACCGGAAGCAACTCAATGCGCCCCGGAACCTGAATGGTGTGCAAAACTTGGTCAACCGCTTCCTGTGGCACCCGATACTGCCTTGCAACAGCTATGGCAGCCAGCGAATTGTATATAGAAAACTTGCCCGGAGCATTCACCACCACGTTTCTCTTTTCCTTCTGCCCGGTCAGTTCATACTGCACCGCCAGACGGTCACTGCCCCGCAAAAGCTGTGGATTGGAAGCCTGATAATCCGCCCGTCTGGAAAATCCATAAGTAATCACCTTGCTGCAGCTGCTGCCTCTCCACATCTCCTGCCAATACGGATCATCCTGATTAAAAATTCCGGTACGGCACTGACAAAACAACCGGTGTTTGCATGCCATATACTCCGCAAAATCCGCATGCTCCCCTGCTCCGACATGATCTTCCCGCAAATTGGTAAAAACAGCTATGTCAAACATGATTCCATCTACCCGGTGCAGTTTCAACGCCTGGGAAGAAACTTCCATCACCACGTACTGGCAGCCGTTCTCCACCATTTTTCGCAATATTTCATACAATTCATAGGATTCCGGAGTCGTATGACTGCTTTCCTGCTGCCAGGAACCGTAGCAGACTTCAATGGTTCCGATGAGCCCACATTTCATTCCTGCCGCTGCAAACATTTTCCAGATCATCCAGACTGTTGTGGTCTTTCCTTTTGTTCCGGTCACGCCGATGATGTTTAAGTTTTCCTGAGGATTGTCAAACCATTGACGCGAAATGGATGCCAAAGCAGCTCTGGTATCTAAAGTTTCCAACACACAGATTTTCCGCAGATTATCAACTTCACGTAAACTATTAATTTCCTGAGAACTGTCAATTCTTTGTAATCTATTATCATCCTTCATAGTATTAGCATTTTGTAATCCATCATCTTTCTTCAATAGATCATCTTTTTGTAAATTACCAACATTCTGTGAATTATCAATTTCTTGTTCAACATCCATATTGAAATCTTGCTCAGGAGATCCGCTCTCTCCTTGATCACCTTGTGCATCCTGCCGAAACGTGTTATAAATTCCATCTATCTGTTCTTCCTCTACCGCCCCTTCCTCCGTCAGGATCACTACTGCTCCCCGTTCCATCGCCTCCCGGATAAACGCATGCCCATCCTGCCTGCTTCCCCGAATGCAAACAAACAATGCTCCCGTCTCTACTTTTCTGCTGTCGTATGCCACCTGCGTCACTTCCCGGGGCAGTTCACCCCGGACACATCGAAAATTAAGCCCCTGCAACAATTTTTTTGTCTGCCGCATATCAGCCTCAACCCCTGATTTACCGTTGTATTTATGATATGAAACTTCGCACGGTTCTGTGTATTTGGCAACCCACTTCCACAGGCATTCCCTCTGTTTTTCTGTCAATTTTTCCTGTTCCAAACAATGTCTGAATTTTCGCACAAAAGCAATGCCTGAACAGTCAAATTCCTACATCTGGGACGGTAACTACCTATTGAATTTTACAACTTCATAGTATATGATATTTAAGATAAACAATACAGTTGTCCCATCCCAATGTATCCGGAGAACTTCTGATATAAGCATAATCGCTGTCAAAGAAATTCCTGGAGAAAAGAATGTTTTTTGAACAGCATCCTTCAGAAAACATTTTCATATGTAATAGGGAAACTGCGAAACTATATACAATCAAGGAGGAGACCTATGAGACATTTAATGAGCCCGTTAGATTTATCCGTGGAAGAAACAGATAAATTGCTCAATCTCGCGAACGATATTGAAAAGAATCCGGAAAAATATGCACATGCATGTGCCGGCAAGAAGCTTGCTACCTGCTTCTACGAGCCAAGTACCAGAACCCGACTCAGTTTTGAAGCGGCTATGTTAAATCTTGGCGGATCCGTGCTTGGTTTTTCCAGTGCTGACAGTTCTTCCGCTGCCAAAGGAGAAAGTGTTTCTGATACCATCCGTGTTATCTCCTGTTATGCTGATATTTGTGCAATGCGTCACCCGAAGGAAGGTGCTCCGTTAGTTGCCTCCGAAAAATCCACAATTCCTGTGATCAATGCAGGCGATGGCGGACATCAGCATCCGACACAGACACTTACCGATCTTCTTACTATTCACAGTCTCAAAGGCCATCTCGACAATCTGACCATTGGTTTATGTGGTGACCTGAAATTTGGACGCACTGTCCACTCACTGATTCATGCTCTGATTCGTTACCCTAATGTAAAATTTGTTCTGATCTCCCCGGAAGAACTGCGCGTTCCAAGCTATATCCGTGAAGATGTACTTGAGCAGAACAATGTTCCATACAAAGAAGTTGTTCGTCTCGAGGACGCTCTGCCGGAACTGAATATCCTTTACATGACCCGTGTACAGAAAGAGCGTTTCTTCAATGAGGAAGATTACATCCGCATGAAAGATTTCTATATCTTAGACAAAGCAAAAATGGAACTGGCTCCGAAGGATATGCTGGTACTCCATCCACTGCCGCGTGTCAATGAGATTTCTACCGAAGTAGATGATGATCCGAGAGCAGTATATTTCAAACAGGCTCAGTACGGCGTTTACGTTCGTATGGCCCTGATTCTTACATTATTAGGAGTGGAGGTATAAGCAATGTTAAACGTAGGTGCAATCAAAGAAGGTTTTGTATTAGACCATATCAAAGCAGGCATGAGCCTTTCCATCTATCATGATCTGAAGCTGGATGAGCTGGATTGCTGTGTTGCTATTATCAAAAATGCAAAAAGCAACAAAATGGGCAAAAAAGATATACTGAAAGTAGAATGCAACATTGACAACTTAGACCTGGATATCCTTGGTTTTATCGATCACAACATCACAGTAAACATCATCAAAGACGAGCGCATCGTGGAAAAACGTGCATTAAAACTTCCGACATCCGTCACCAATGTCATCAAATGCAAAAACCCGCGTTGTATCACTTCTATTGAGCAGGAACTGGATCAGATCTTCCTTCTGACCGATCCGGAGCATGAAGTATACCGCTGCAAATACTGTGAAACTAAGTACAAAAAATAAATATAAAATAATTATCAAAAACGGACTGCATACCTTGCTATGTGGTCCGCTTTTTTATATAATAAATCCAGATGAGCAATACGTTTTTACTCATTATTTCAAGGAAAAAATCATTATGTAATCCCGGAGTCTTTTAAATGAAGAATTCTGAGACTACATCGTTTTCATGAGGAGGGTTTTTACATGATTATTCCAAAGTATTTTGAAGACAATCATACCTTTGGTGTCAATGATGAGCCGATGCGTGCTTATTACATTCCGACATCTACCGCACAGAATTCGGACTGGAAGTGCCGTCAGGAAACCGACCGTTTCTTCTTATTAAACGGCGACTGGAACTTCCGGTATTTTGACAGCATTTATGATTGTCAGGACACTTTTTACGAAGAAGGCTATGACATCAGTCATTTTGACACGCTTCCGGTTCCGTCCAACTGGCAGGATCACGGTTACGATATTCATCAGTATACAAATACACGCTATCCGTTCCCGTTTGATCCGCCATATGTACCACACGAAAATCCATGCGGCTCTTATGTTCGCAAATTTACATACAAAAAACCGGAAGGAACCGCTACTTACCATCTGAATTTCGAAGGTGTGGACTCCTGCTATTATGTATGGTTAAACGGCACCTTTATCGGATATCATCAGGTTTCCCATTCCACTGGTGAATTTGACATTACCGATGCTCTGCGAGAAGGTGAAAACACCCTTGCGGTTCTCGTTTTGAAATGGTGTGACGGCAGTTATCTGGAGGATCAGGACAAATTCCGTAACTCTGGTATTTTCCGCGATGTCTATGTACTTGCAAGACCGGAAAATTATGTCCATGACTTTTTTATCCAGATGCAGTTAAAAGACAACTATACCGCTGCAGACGTAACGATTCCGCTGACATTTGCAAAAGAGGCGATTCCGGTTTCTTACAAACTGACCACCGCCTGCGGATGCACCGTTGCAGAAGGTATTTCCAATGGCGACAGCATTGCATTTTCTGCTTCTGATCTCACACTCTGGAATGCAGAACATCCGTATCTGTATACACTGACGCTCTCCACCGATCAGGAAACTATCCGTCAGCGCATCGGTTTCCGTGAGATCAGCATCAAAGAATCAATTGTATACCTGAACGGTCAGAAAGTTCGTTTCCGCGGAACAAACCGCCACGACAGCGATCCTTACGTTGGCTCCGCCGTTACCACAGACCACATCCGCAAAGATATGAGCCTGATGAAACAGCACAATTTCAACGCCATCCGCACCAGCCACTATCCGAATGCACCGGAATTTTACGAGCTTTGCGACGAGTATGGTTTCTATGTCATTGATGAATCCGACGTAGAGATTCACGGCGTAGTAAATCTCTACAACTTAAATATCTGGCGCGAAGGTAAAAAACATCCGTTCCCGCCTTTTTTATCTGACAATGAAGACTGGACCGACAGCGTTGTCGACCGTGTTCAGAAAAATGTAATGCGTGACAAAAACCGCACCAGCGTTGTCATCTGGTCCATGGGAAATGAGGCCGGCTATGGATGCACTTTTGAGGATGCCCTTGCATGGACAAAATCCTACGATCCGACCCGACTGACACACTATGAAGGTTCCATGCATTATCCGCGCAATCCGAAACGTGGAAAAACTGATTTTTCCAACATTGACCTGCGCAGCCGCATGTACGCTGCCATCCCGGAAATGCACGCTTATCTGGACAACCATCCGGACAAACCGTTCATTCAGTGCGAATTTGTGCATGCCATGGGAAATGGACCTGGAGATATCGAAGACTATTATCAGTTAGAGGAACAGTATGACACCTTCGTCGGCGGCTTCGTCTGGGAGTGGTGTGACCACGGTGTTTATATGGGAACTACCAATGACGGCCGTAAAAAATTCTACTACGGCGGTGACTCCGGTGAATATCCGCACGACGGCAATTTCTGCATGGACGGACTTGTTTACCCGGACCGCAGACCGAGCACCGGTTTGAAAGAATATAAAAACGTACATCGCCCAGTTCGTGTCCATCTGGTAGATGTAGCTTCTGGCACTTACATTTTACAGAACAACCTGGATTTCACAAACTTAAAAGATGAACTGTATCTGACTTATGAGATCCTGCAAAATGGCGTAGCTGTTGCTTCCGGCGAGATCAAAGATACGGACATTCTGGATGTGGCTCCAAGAAGTAAAAAGACGGTTCAGTTACCGATCAAACCATTGGGAAATGGTGCTTGCTCTGTCATCATCAGTTCTCATCAGCTGCATGAGAAAACGTTTACACCAGCTGATTTCAAACTTGGTTTTGACCAGATCATGCTGAATGAAAACTGCACCGATACTTTAACTGCCCTACTGGATGCTGAAAAAGCAGCTGCAGACTCCTGCTCTTGCGCTACAAATGGCACTGCTTCTGCTATTACTTATACAGAAAACGATCGTGTCATTACGATCAACGGTGCTGACTTCGTCTATGTATACAACAAACTCACCGGTATGTTTGACAGCATGATCTACAAGAATCACAGCTTCCTGAAACGTCCGATGGAAATGAATATCTGGCGTGCTCCGACAGATAACGACCGTGTGGTTAAGACACTGTGGTACGAAGCAGGTTATGATAAAATGACACAGCGTGCTTATGATACAACCATTGAAACACTGACTGATGGTTCCCTGAAACTGCACACAACTTCTTCCATGGCTCCTGTCTTCCGGCAGCGTTTCCTGGAGATTGATGCAGAATGGATCATCACATCGAATGGAATCGTCAGATCCAGCATGGAGATTGAGCGCGATGCGATCATGCACGGCATGTACAGCGAATACTTCGAGGATGTGACAGAAAATGATAATCCATTCCAGGCAAATGAGGCATTTCTCCCTCGACTTGGTATCCGCCTGTTCCTGTCGAAATGTATGAATCAGGCAGAATACTTTGGATACGGACCTCATGAGAGCTATATCGACAAACGCCGGGCAAGCTATCTTGGCAAATTTACTTCCCGCGTCTGCGATCTGCATGAAGATTACATGCGTCCGCAGGAAAACGGAAGCCACTATCATTGCGAATATGTCAGTGTTGCTGATGACAGCCGGAAACTGACCGTATATAACGAGCAGCCGATTTCCTTTAATCTGTCCGAGTATACAGAAGAAGAACTGACCACAAAAGGTCATAATTATGAACTGGAGAAATCCGGATACACCGTATTCTGTATCGATTATCGACAGAGTGGTATCGGTTCCGGAAGCTGTGGTCCTCAGCTGGCAAAAGAATATCGTCTGGATGATACGCATTATACGTTCTCGTTCCACTTGAAACCGGAAATTTTGTAACTTAGCAGCCAAATCATATGATCATAATACAAAAAGGGGCTGTAAAATAAGTCTCTGATAAAGAAAAGCGCCCTGCAAAGGACGCTTTTCTTTCATTTCAATCTTACCAGGCTCCGCTATATCCCAGTGTCACACTGCTGTTTTTTGCTCCCTGTTCCATACTTTCCTGTAATGATTTTCCCTGCAAGATCCCATATAAAAAGCCTGCAATGAAACTGTCACCGGCTCCCATCGTATCCACAACATCGCATGGAATAATCCCAAATTCCGTATAACTTGTGCCGTCATAAGCAATACTTCCTTTTGTACCTCTGGTAACGATGACTGTCTTTGCTCCTTTTTTCTGCATTTCTTCCATGAAGTTTCGCATCCATTCTTCATCTTCTCCATCATAGGCAAAAAATGCATAATCCACAAATGGAATTGCGATATCAATCACCGGGCTTTCATATTTCGTTGCAAAGTCAAAAGCAATCCTGGTGCCACAAGCCTTGATTTTCTCAAGATCATTCTCTATCATTCCCCAGATTCCGGATACGACCAGATCATGGCTTCCAAGAAATTCAATATCTTCTTCGCTCAGCTTGAATTCTGCCATAACGCCTTCCTCATAGTCTCCGAGAATACGCTCTCCGTCTATGATTTCCACGTGTGTCACAGCCGTACTGCCAGGCATCACTTTCAAATGAGAAATATCCACCCCTTTTTTTGCAATTGAGTCCTTCATTAATTTCCCATATGCATCGTCTCCCACGACGCCGGTATAAGATGCTTCTCCACCAAGACGTACTGTATATACGGCAACATTCACCGGATTTCCTCCCGGAAATGCATCACCTGTCTGATCATAAGCATCCACGCAATTGTCCCCTACAGCTGCAATTTTAATCTTTTTCTCCATGTTTAACATCCTCCCTTTCCTTCCTACAGCATTTGCCGCACTCTGTCATGTGCCCGTTTTGCATACACATACGGTTCCTGGATCTGTTGTGCATATTCTGCCAGTTCCCTCCTCGTTTTTATACCCTGCACAAATAAGAGAACTGCCGAAAAACATAACATTGATTTTCAGCAGTCCTCTTGTCACTTCATCCTTGTTCTTCTTTCAGCACACAGAATCATTATTTGTCTTTTCGCTCACATTCATTAATAATCAAACTGGCGATAATATCTTCTGATTTCCATTGGATGGCAATTGATCTGCTCCATATGAGCATCAATACGCTGTGTTACAGCATGAGTTACCAGATGAGACAGATTTCCACGGAACTCTTCGCTGATTCCTTTCAGCTCGTAGTCTTTGGAATCAATTACTGTGTAGTTTGCACAAACACGCGGCAAGAATTTTACTACTCTTTCACTCAGAGAACGCTGCGCATCCTCACCTACAAATACAGTGACCGGTGTATCGCGGTCTACAATTTCCAACATTCCATGGAAAAATTCTGCACTGTGGATAGATTTTGTGCGGATCCAATGCTGCTCTTCCCAGTAGCACATTGCATAAGAATATGTGGAACCAAACTGATTACCTGCTCCTACAAAATAATGGATTCCGTCATTGCAATGCTTCTTTGCAAAAGCCTCTCCAAATTCATCCGCTGCTTTCTCAACTTCTACCAGATCTACAGCCAGATTTTCATCCAGTTCTTTGTAATAACGATCATATTCCGGAAATTCACCTGCATTGTACATAAAACGGTCTGCAACCATAAAAAACTTCAGCTGTTCATTGCCCGGATATGCAATTTCATAATCTACGATCTGCGCCAGTTCTGTAGTATCCACATCAATAAATCCAAGCACCTTTGCTCCCGCTGCAGAAGCTTTTTTGACACCTTCCACCATCTCGATAGTACTTCCGGTTACGGATGAAACCACAACAATCGTATCTGCTCCAACTTTTTTATTTCCAGTTGTCAGATATTCTGCTGCATTTTCCACGAAAAAGTCAAGTCCTGATTTTTCTTTCATATGAACTTCTGCCTGTAAGCAGGACGCATAAGTGCCTCCAATTCCAAGCCAGCAGATATTTTTAAATCCATCTTTACAGATCTGGTCTACAATTTCTTCGATTTTTCCGCGCAATGCAAGTGCACCTTTTACACTGTCAATCTGTTTCTGCTCATCAAACTTCAGCATGTTATTCTGTCCTCCTATTGGGAATGCTCTTTATTCCCCAACTTTTAATTTCTGATAATAATCATTGTAAATAGTCAATGCATCTCCGACATCTTCCTGGAAAAATACATTCTCTTTATAGGAGAAATTTCTTGCCGGGTCATTTTTATATTTATCAGAAGCTGCTTCAACTGCGGCATCATTCGGGCAGGAATATGGATATTCGTCCAGATTCTTTGCCATTACATTTGCATCCAGGATGTAGTCAAGGAATTTATATGCCAGATCAGTATGTTTTGCTCCCTTCGGCATTACATAAAGGTCAAATCCGAGCTGTAC
>CAVEOS010000039.1:0-24824 GCA_963617435.1 Lachnospiraceae bacterium | reverse complement strand
AAAGATAAAAAAATGTTGCAGCATCTGAGAAAAGTAATCATGCATTTATTCTTCGCCGCTGGAAACAAGCTTAACTAAATGACATTGTGGAAGAAATAGTGTATAATAAATAAGACTGCAAGTAAGGATAGTCTATTGTGCAAATCAGGTTCTTTTTTTCACATGTCAGATAATTTATAATGAGGCTAACAAAGAGAAAAGGAGAATGATCGTATGGCAAACAGATTTGTGTTAAACGAAACATCTTATCATGGAGCGGGAGCAATTGCAGAAATTGCAACAGAGACAAAAGGCAGAGGATACAAAAAAGCATTTGTATGTTCTGATCCGGATCTTGTAAAATTTGGGGTAACACAGAAAGTACTGGATGTACTGGAAGCAGACAAGTTAGATTATGAACTGTATTCCAACATCAAACCAAATCCAACCATTGAGAACGTACAGACTGGTGTGGAAGCATACAAAAAATCAGGCGCTGATTATATCATTGCAATCGGCGGAGGTTCTTCCATGGATACTGCAAAAGCGGTTGGTATCATCATCAACAATCCGGAGTTTGCAGATGTCAGAAGTCTGGAAGGCGTTGCTCCGACAAAAAATAAATGTGTACCGATTTTTGCGGTACCGACAACTGCTGGAACAGCAGCAGAAGTAACCATCAACTATGTTATCACAGATGTTGAGAAAAACAGAAAAATGGTTTGTGTAGACCCGAAAGACATTCCGGTGATCGCATTTGTTGATCCGGATATGATGTCTTCCATGCCGAAAGGATTGACCGCAGCAACCGGTATGGATGCACTGACACATGCCATTGAGGGCTACATCACAGCAGGCGCATGGGAACTGTCTGATATGTTCCATCTGAAAGCAATCGAGATTATTTCACGGTCCCTGCGTGCAGCAGTAGAAAATACACCGGAAGGCCGTGCAGATATGGCACTTGGACAGTATGTAGCAGGTATGGGATTCTCAAACGTTGGTCTTGGAATCGTACATTCCATGGCACATCCGCTGGGCGCATTATATGATACACCGCACGGAGTTGCAAATGCGATCATTCTTCCGACTGTTATGGAGTACAATGCAGATGCAACCGGTGAGAAATACCGTGAGATCGCCAGAGCAATGGGGGTAGCCTGTGTCGATGACATGACACAGGAAGAGTACCGCAAAGCAGCTGTTGATGCTGTTAAAAAATTATCCCAGGACGTAGGAATCGCACCGGATCTGAAAGAGATCGTAAAACGCGAGGATATTCCATTCCTGGCACAGTCTGCATATGATGATGCATGCCGTCCGGGTAACCCGAAAGAGACATCCGTGGAAGACATTGCAAAATTATATGAATCTCTGATATAATAAAACTGTCATACCAAAACAACATAAAACCATTTGTTTAACGATAAGAAGAACTGGAAACTGACCATTTCCGGTTCTTTTTATTTGCAGAGAAAACCGCACAGATTTTCAGACACGGGAAAAGCCTGCCTGACATAGAATAATAGAAAGGCCGCAATACGGAGGTGCCGATTTGAAATCATTTCAATCGCCGCTGAGTACGTTGGAAGAAAAGCAGTATCTGGAGCAGCTGAAAAACGGAAGCGAGCAGGCAAAATCGGTATTAATTGAGCGAAATCTGCGGCTTGTGGCACACATTGCACGGAAATATCAGGGAGCACAGGAGGATATGGAAGATCTGATTTCTATCGGAACCATCGGACTGATCAAGGCCGTGTCAACCTACAATCTGGAAAAAGGAAGCCGTCTGGGAACTTATGCCGCCCGTTGTATTGAAAACGAACTGTTGATGTATTTTCGGAGTAAAAAGAAAACGGCCAGAGATGTGTCGCTTTATGAACCTATCGGAACGGACAAAGAGGGCAATCAGATCAAATTGCTTGATATCGTAGAAAGTGGAGAGCCGGAGCTGTGGGAGCGCGTAGTAGAAAAGAAAAATATTCTGCAGTTATACGAACTGCTGCCGAAGGTGCTGGATGAGCGGGAAAGCTGGATTATTCGGCGGCGGTATGGTTTGTACAATACAAAACCTGCCACGCAGCGGGAGATTGCCAAAAGCCTTGGAATTTCCAGATCCTATGTGAGTCGGATTGAGAAAAAGGCATTGGAAAAGCTGCGGCAGGAGTTTTTGGAATAAGTCGGTTGTGTAGATCTGGCTGCGTATCAAAATTTATTGGATTAATTTTCAAAAATATGCGATACTGAATTACAAGACTATGTTTCTGTGTGATGCAGAAGAGGTAAGAAGAAAATCATTACAGTTACAGGAGGAAACATAAGATGATCAGAAAATATCCAAATTTATGTAAACCAATCACGCTGGCTGGTGTTACATTTAAAAACCGTATGTTTTCTGCCCCGATGGGTGGAACCGATATTACAAACGATGGCTGTATCGGACCAAAGTCTACGGCTTTTTATGAGCTGCGGGCAAAGGGCGGTGCAGGAGCTGTTACCGTCAGTGAATGTATGGTGCATCCACAGACGGATGGTTCCCATGCATACCATCTGGACACAAGTATTTTAAATTCCCTTGCGGGAGCAACTTATACGGCAGATGCTATTCGCAGACATGGAGCGATGCCGAGTCTTGAACTGTCTCATTCCGGCATGTATGCAGGAACTTATATGACAGATAAGACAAAACAGAAGGAAATGCATCAGTGGGGACCTTCCGATACGTTTCGCCCGGATGGAGTGCCGGTAAAGGCGCTGACAAAAGAAATGATCGCAGACATTGTGGCTGCTTATGGAAATGTGGCAGGTCTGGCAAAAAGAGCCGGATTTGAAATGCTGATGATCCACGGCGGACACGGTTGGCTGCTGAATCAGTTCTTTTCTCCGTATTTCAATAAAAGAGAAGATGAGTATGGCGGCAGTCTGGAAAACCGCTGCAGACTGGCGATTGAAGTGTTAAAAGCAGTAAGAGAGGCGGTTGGTCCAAGATTTCCAATCGAGTTTCGTATGAGCGGATCCGAACTCTTTGAAGGTGGATACGATCTGGAGGAAGGTGTCCGGATCGCACAGCAGATTGAGCCATATATTGACCTGCTGCATGTTTCTGCCGGAACATATCAGAGGGGCTTTGGAAATACCCATCCGTCCATGTTCCAGGAACATGGATGTAACGTGTATTTGGCGGCGGAGATCAAAAAACATGTGTCCGTGTCGGTGGCAACCATCGGTGGTCTGAACAGTCCGGAACAGATGGAAGAGATTATTGCCAGCGGAAAAGCAGATGTGGTTTACATGGCGCGGGCGCTTCTGGCAGATCCGTTTTTACCGGAAAGGGTAATGGAAAACCGGGAGGATGAAATTGTGCATTGCCTCAGATGTTTTACCTGTATGGCAGAGCGGGCAATGACTTCCACAAGAAGATGTACGGTAAATCCGCTGATCGGAAGAGAGCTGGAAGGGGATGAAATCCATCCGGCACCTGTGAAAAAGAAAGTGCTGGTGGCAGGCGGTGGCCCTGGCGGACTGTATGCAGCGTATACAGCAGCCAGACGTGGACATCAAGTAATTCTTTGTGAAAAAGAGAGCGAAGCCGGCGGCATTTTAAAGAGTGAACAGGCGCTTCCATTCAAGTATGAGATGTATCAGCTGGCAGGAACTTATGAAAAACTGGCTAGACAGGCTGGCGTAGAAATTCGGTATAATACGGAAGTGACAGCGGATTATGCAGAAAAAGAACAGCCGGATGCATTGATCATTGCAGTAGGTTCAAAACCGTTGGTTCCGCCGATTCCGGGATTGGATGGCGAGAATGTAATAGTAGTGAATGAATATTACAAACAGAAAGAGAAAGTTACGGATGATGTGGTTGTATTTGGCGGTGGACTGGCCGGATGCGAATGCGCGATTCATCTGGGAATGGAAGGAAAGAATGTTCATCTGGTGGAAATGCGTGAGGAGCTTGCGCCGGATGCAAATATCCGTCACCGTCCGTTATTGCTGGCAGAGATTGACAAATACGTTACGGTACATACGTCCTGCAAAGGCTTGAAAGTGACAAACGAAGGCATTGTCTGTGAGGATAAAGACGGAAAAGAAATTCTGGTTCCGGGTACTTCGGTTGTCTGTGCATTGGGACAGCGTTCCAGAACCGATGTGGTTGAGGCGTTACGGGATGCGGCACCGAGAGTTGCTGTGATCGGTGATGCGGCAAAAGTTTCGACCATCACAAATGCGGTGTACTGGGGATATCATGCGGCGCTGGATATCTAAGTGATATTTATTGGAAGTATGATACATATTTTGTACCCAAAATTATGAAATCATTTTTGAGTATATTCTTGACAAATGTAAAAAATAGCGTGCAAATGATGTAAAAAATGCAGTCAGGCTGATCAACTGGAGCAGGTTGAAAGGTCTGGCTGCTTTTGTGAAAATAATTATTTTTAGCTGCTTCCTCAACAGAAGCTGTTACAGCAACAGTAGCATCAACCATTGGATTTCTGGAGGACTTTCAAAATTTTTTTATTGTATAAAATAATGAAAAATATCGTTTGAATGTAGACAGATTTAGCCAGATATGCTACAGTAAACCTGTCTTTTATCTTACTTTTTACTTTTTTCGGCAATCGCCGGATTTTTCCGTATACGAAAAGAGGAAAAATGAATATATGTATAGTGTAATTAAAACAGCGGTGGTCTGTGGTTTTGAGTCGCTTCCGGTGCAGGTAGAAACGGATGTCAGTGACGGCATGCCTTCCTTTGATATGGTAGGATTTCTGACTTCTGAGGTAAAGGAAGCCAGAGAGCGGGTGCGCACAGCTTTGAAAAATGCGGGATTTCGTTTGCCTGCAAAGAAGATTACCATTAATCTGACACCGGCAGATGTGCGGAAATCCGGTACCGGGTGTGATCTGCCGATGGCGGCGTCCGTTCTGGCAGCATTTGGCTTTCTGGATGAGCATATTTTAAGCAATTATCTGCTGCTTGGAGAAGTCGGATTAAATGGCAGTATTTTACCGACGAAAGGCGTTTTATCGGCAGCAGTTCTGGCGCAGAAAGAAGGTATGCAGGGGATTGTGGTTCCGTGGGAAAATGCCAGAGAAGCAGCAATTTTAGACACTGTAAAAGTAATTCCGGTGAAAAATCTGAAAGAGTTCGTACAGATCTGTCAGCAGGAACTTCCGGAGACTTGTTTTTACCGGGAGCAGCAGGAAATCTGGAAAACGGAATACGATGTGGATTTTTCGGAACTGCGGGGACAGCCGATGCTGCGCCGTGCCTGCGAGATTGCCGTCAGCGGCATGCACAATTTACTGATGATGGGACCGCCGGGGTCCGGAAAAACCATGGCAGCGAAACGGATTTCGACGATTCTGCCGGAACTGAGCCGAGAGGAAAAACTGGAACTTTCTCAGATTTATTCGCTTTGTGGTCTGCTGGATCAGGAGCGCATCATTCAGAATGAGCGTCCGTTCCGCAGTCCACATCATACGGTGACGGCACAGGCTCTGGTGGGCGGCGGCAAGCAGCCGCATCCCGGGGAAATCAGTCTGGCACATCATGGGATTTTATTTCTGGATGAACTGGCGGAGTTTAAGCCGGGGATTTTGGATGTGCTGCGGGAGCCATTAGAGGAAAAGAAAGTACATATCTCCCGCGTTGGAGGCAGTTTTGTGTATCCGGCGGATTTTATGCTGGTAGCATCAACGAACCCCTGTCCCTGTGGATTTTATCCAAATTTAGATCGCTGTAATTGCAGACCTCAGGCAATCAAAAATTATATCAGTCGCATTTCGCAGGCATTTTTGAATCGTATTGATCTGTGTGTGGAGACAGAAGAAGTCCGCTACACGACAATGAAGGATATGCGGGAAGAGGAAAGCAGCACAGTGATCCGTGCCCGGGTAGAGCGGGTGCATGAGATTCAACGGGAACGGTTCAAAGGCAGAAAGTATCGCTTTAACAGTCAGATGAACATGGAAGATTTGGAAACATTCTGCGCGCTGGATGCGGAGTCCACGGAACGGATGCAAGACAAGTATGAGGAATATCATTTGAGTGCCCGCACTTATGGGAAAATCCTGAAAACTGCCCGTACCATTGCGGATATGGCAGGCGAAGAAAATATTCAGTGGGGACATTTAGAAGAAGCATTTATGTTCCGAAATCCGGACAAGAATTACTGGAGGAGGGATTAAAGATGCATGAAATGAATAAAAAGAATGAGATTTTTGATAATATGCAGGAAGTAGCAGAGAATCAAAAGAAAGATGAGCTAAAGTATGATTTTTGGCTGGCATCCTTGATAAGTATCAACAGCGGCAAACGAATTCAAGTCCGTGAATTATGTGGCAGTGCACAAGCCGTCTATGAACTGCGGGAAGAAACCTTAAAAAACATGCACCTCTTCACCGACAATGAACTACAGCATTTGCTGGAAAGCCGCAAAAAAGACCTGAACCGTGCCTGGAAACGCTTTCTGGGACAAAATATCCAGATGTTTCCCTTCGGAAGTAAAAAATATCCACAGCGCTTAAAAGACATTGCGCAACCGCCATGCGCGATTTTCTGTAAAGGTTCCATGCCAGACGCCAGAAAAAGCGTAGGCATTGTAGGTGCCCGCATGTGTTCGGAATATGGCAGAAGTATCGCTACAAAACTTGGTAAAATGCTGGCAGGCAAAGACGTGCAGGTGATCAGCGGCATGGCACTTGGCATCGACAGTGCTTCTCATGCCGGTGCCCTGCAGGGAAAAGGCAGCACCTTTGCTGTCCTTGGCTGCGGCTGCGACATCTGTTATCCGAAAAATGCCCGGAATCTGTATGAAAATATCCAGACTTCAGGTGGAGGCATTTTGTCGGAGTATCCGCCGGGAACGGAACCGCTGCCATATCGGTTCCCGGAGCGCAACCGCATCATCAGTGCCCTGTCCGACTGCCTGGTGGTAGTAGAGGCAAAGAAAAAGAGCGGTTCTCTGATCACGGCAGATGCGGCACTGGAGCAGGGCAAAGATGTTTATGCGGTGCCGGGGCGCTTCGGGGATGCATTGAGCGAAGGATGCAATGCTCTGATCGGTCAGGGCGCGGGAATCATCTATGATCTGGATGTTTTTTTGCAAAATCTGGGATATTTGCCCGAAAAAAATGCAGAAACGACAAAAATAAAAAATATTTCCCTTGATAAAAGCGAAAAGTTGGTGTATGGTATGGTTGATTTACATCCAAAATATATTAACTATATTATAGAAGAAACAGGTTTAGATTTGCTCACGGTACTGCATAGTTTAGACAAACTCAAGCGGTACGGACTGGTGCAGGAAACCTTTCAAAATTATTTTTGTAAACGCATATAAATAAGTAAGAACATAGAGGTTAAGAGGTAAGTATGGCGAAGTATTTAGTAATCGTGGAGTCTCCGGCAAAGGTTAAGACAATAAAGAAATTTCTTGGGAAAAATTACGAGGTAGCAGCATCGAACGGACATGTGCGTGATCTGCCGAAAAGTCAGCTTGGATTTGATGTGGAAAATGACTTTGAACCGAAATATATTACCATCCGTGGAAAAGGTGATATTCTGGCAAATCTGCGAAAAGAAGTGAAAAAAGCAGACAAAGTGTATCTTGCAACTGACCCGGACCGTGAGGGTGAGGCAATTTCCTGGCATCTGGCTACGGCGTTAAAGTTAAATGACAAAGATGCAAAGCGTATTACATTCAATGAGATTACAAAAAATGCGGTAAAGGCTTCCCTGAAGAATCCACGTGAGATCGATATGAATCTGGTGGATGCGCAGCAGGCGCGTCGTGTGCTGGACCGTATGGTAGGTTACAAGATCAGTCCGGTACTCTGGGCGAAAGTAAAACGTGGTTTAAGTGCAGGTCGTGTACAGTCTGTGGCACTGCGTATCATCTGTGACCGTGAGGATGAGATCAATGCCTTCATTCCGGAAGAATACTGGACCATTGATGGGGTATTAAACGTAAAAGGCGAGAAAAAACCGTTAGTTGCAAAATTTTACGGCGATGAAAACGGCAAGATCCAGATTCACAATCAGGCAGAATTAGATGCAATTTTAAAAGAAATCGAGTCTTCCGAATATAAAGTACTGGAAGTGAAAAAAGGCGAGCGTACCAAAAAGCCACCACTTCCGTTCCGGACAAGTACGCTGCAGCAGGAAGCAAGTAAACATTTGAACTTTTCCACTCAGAAAACCATGCGTCTGGCGCAGCAGTTATACGAAGGTGTGGACATCAAAGGCAGTGGAACCGTTGGTCTGATCACATACCTGCGTACTGATTCCACCCGTGTGTCTGAGGAAGCAGAGGCAGCGGCAGCAGAGTATATCGGCAGCAATTATGGTGCTGACTATGTGGGCGGAAGTGCTGATGTGAAGAAAAATACAGCGAAGATCCAGGATGCCCATGAGGCAATCCGACCGACAGATCTGAATCGTTCACCGGCGATGGTAAAAGAGTCCTTAAGCCGTGATCTGTTCCGCCTGTATCAGCTCATCTGGAACCGTTTTGCGGCAAGCTGTATGACACCGGCAGTATATGAGACTACATCCGTTACCATCGGTGCCGGAAAATACCGTTTCCATGTATCTGCATCCAAGGTAAAATTCGATGGTTTCATGTCTGTTTATACCTTAGATGAGGAAAAATCCGACCGTGTATTTTTGTCAAAATCACTGGATGAGACCTCTGAGCTGACCAAAGAAGAAATCGAGCCGAAGCAGCATTTTACACAGCCACCGGCACACTTTACGGAGGCATCTCTGGTAAAAACACTGGAGGAACTTGGCATCGGACGTCCGAGTACTTATGCTCCGACCATTACGACGATTCTTGGCAGAAGATATATCGTAAAAGAAAATAAAAACCTCTATGTTTCCGAACTAGGCGAGGTTGTCAATAACATTATGAAGGAAGCCTTCCCGGAGATCGTGGACGAGCGTTTTACTGCAAATATGGAGTCCCTGCTGGATAAAGTCGAGGAGGGCACCGTAGACTGGAAGATGATCATCCGAAACTTCTATCCGGATCTGGATGCAGCAGTCAAAGCCGCAGAAGCAGAACTGGAGAAAGTAAAGATCGAGGATGAAGTAACTGACGTTGTCTGCGAGCAGTGTGGACGCCACATGGTCATCAAATACGGACCGCACGGCAGATTCCTTGCCTGCCCGGGCTTCCCGGAGTGCCGCAATACCAAACCGTATTTTGAAAAGATCGGCGTAGCCTGCCCGAAATGCGGCAAAGATATCGTTTTGAAGAAAACGAAAAAAGGCAGAAAATATTACGGCTGCGAGAATAATCCGGAATGTGATTTCATGTCCTGGCAGAAACCGTCCAAGATCCCGTGTCCACAGTGCGGCGGTTACATGGTGGAAAAGGGAAACAAGCTGGTCTGCGCGGACGAGCAGTGCGGTTATGTGATGGAAAAACCGGAATCTTCCGAAGAATAATACGTCGAGGAGCAGTTTTTTACAAAATTAAATGTATAAAATGACTGAAAAAGTTGTGATTTTTAAAATTTCTTGTGAAATTTGAAAAAATCTGACAGATTTAAATAAAATTTGTTGAATTTACAGAAAAATAGTGCTAAGATATGCCTGTTAATTATCTTGGCACTATTTTTTTGCCGAAAAATCGGCGTGATTGATAAAAATATGATATGGAGGAAGCTATGAGCAGCGTACAGTTATTAGACAAAACACGAAAAATCGGAAAACTGCTTCATAATAACAATTCGTCTAAAGTTGTTTTTAATGACATTTGTGATGTTATGACAGATATCCTTGCATCAAACGTACTGGTAATCAGTAAAAAAGGAAAAGTTCTGGGAACAGGACTTCGCCCGGAAGTGATCGAGATCACAGAACTTCTGGCAGATCAGGTTGGAAATTACATTGATGCATCTTTAAATGAGAGATTACTGGGTATTCTTTCTACGAAAGAGAATGTAAATCTTGAGACACTTGGATTTACGGTAGACAGCGAGAAAGGATATGCAGCAACCATCGCACCGATCGACATTGCAGGCGAGCGTCTGGGTACTTTATTTGTATATCGCCAGAATGCACAGTTTGACATTGATGACATTATCCTGTGCGAGTACGGCACCACAGTCGTAGGACTGGAAATGATGCGTTCCGTAAATGAGGAGAACGAGGAAGAGACCAGAAAGAAACAGATCGTAAAATCTGCACTGAGCACACTTTCTTACTCTGAGCTGGATGCCATCGAGCATATTTTTGACGAGCTGGAAGGACGTGAGGGAATCCTTGTTGCCAGCAAGATCGCTGACCGTGTCGGCATCACACGTTCCGTTATCGTCAATGCACTGCGCAAATTTGAGAGCGCCGGTGTCATTGAATCCCGTTCCTCAGGAATGAAAGGAACCTACATCAAAGTATTAAATGATGCAGTGTTCGAAGAATTAGACAATCTCAAGGCAAAAAATGACTAAAAATGTCTTGAAGCGTACTTATAAGTATGCTATACTGAATCGGTCTGAGAAAAGTCACAGATTTTTTTGTGTGCTTTTTTAAGATAAATACTATATTAATCACATATGCGGACTAACCGGGATGGTGCCCACAGGGTGAACCGGCGGGTGAGATGCATATGGAAGAGACAAAACCATGGAGGTAAAAAAATGAGCGTTATTTCAATGAAACAGTTACTGGAAGCAGGTGTACATTTCGGACACCAGACAAGAAGATGGAACCCTAAAATGGCTCCGTACATCTACACAGAGAGAAATGGTATCTACATCATCGACTTACAGAAATCTGTAGGTAAAGTTGACGAAGCTTACAATGCAGTAGCAGATATCGTTGCTGAAGGTGGTACAATTCTTTTCGTTGGTACAAAGAAACAGGCACAGGATGCTATCCAGGCAGAAGCTGAGCGTTGTGGAATGTACTATGTAAACGAGAGATGGTTAGGTGGTATGCTCACAAACTTCAAAACAATCCAGAGCCGTATCGCTAGACTGAAAGCAATCGAGAAAATGTCTGAGGATGGAACATTTGATGTTCTGCCGAAAAAAGAAGTTATCAACCTCAAAAAAGAGTGGGATAAACTTGAGAAAAACCTTGGCGGTATCAAAGAGATGGACAGAATCCCGGATGCAATCTTCGTTGTAGATCCGAAAAAAGAGAGAATCTGTGTTCAGGAAGCACACACACTGGGAATTCCGCTGATCGGTATCGCTGATACAAACTGTGATCCGGAAGAGTTAGATTACGTAATCCCGGGTAACGATGATGCTATCAGAGCCGTAAAACTGATCGTTTCCAAAATGGCAGACGCTGTTATCGAAGCAAAACAGGGTACTGTAGAGGCTGACGAGGAAGTTTTCGAAGAGGCTGAAGGAACAGAGGAGTAATCTGTAGATTTGCGGGAAACCGCATCACTATGAATGAAATCGGAGGAATAAAACCATGGCAATTACAGCATCAATGGTAAAAGAATTAAGAGAGATGACCGGCGCAGGCATGATGGACTGCAAAAAAGCTCTTACAGAGACAAACGGTGATATGGACGCAGCTGTTGAGTTCTTAAGAAAGAACGGACAGGCAAAAGCTGAGAAAAAAGCTGGACGTATCGCAGCAGAAGGTCTTGTACGTGTCGCTATGGACGGTGACAACACAGCAGCAATCGTAGAGGTTAACTCTGAGACAGATTTCGTTGCTAAAAACGAGACATTCCAGCAGTATGTAGAGGCTGTTGCAGCTCAGGCTGTTGCTTCTGATGCAGCTGATATGGATGCATTTTTAGCAGAGACATGGAATGCAGATTCTTCCAAAACTGTAAAAGATGCTCTCGTAGAGAAAATCGCAGTTATCGGTGAGAACCTGAACATTCGTAGATTCCAGAAAGAGACACAGGAGAACGGATGCATCGTATCTTATATCCACGGCGGCGGACGTATCGGTGTCCTTGTAAAAGCTGAGACAGCAGTTGTTAACGACGCTGTAAAAGAGACTCTTACAAACGTAGCAATGCAGGTTGCAGCTCTTGCTCCGAAATATGTATCTTCTGACGATGTAAGCGAAGAGTACAAAGAGCATGAGAAATCTATCCTTCTTGCTCAGGCTAAAAACGAGAACCCGGACAAACCGGACAATATCATTGAGAAAATGATCATCGGCCGTCTGAACAAAGAGCTGAAAGAAGTATGCCTGCTTGAGCAGCCATACGTAAAAGCTGAGGATGGAAAACAGACTGTTGCTAAATACTTACAGCAGGTTTCCAAAGAAGTTGGCGCTGATATCACGATCACAGGTTTCGTACGTTTCGAGACAGGTGAAGGGCTTGAGAAGAAAAACGAGGACTTCGCAGCTGAGGTAGCAGCACAGATGAACATGTAATACAGTTTCTGTATCAGATTTCTGAAATGATTAATAACCCTTATGAATGGTGGTGACACTGTTTATAAGGGTTGTTTTTGTGAAAATCACATATTTGCACGAATTGTATAGAATGTGTATTGAAAAAAACAATTTATAGCTGTTTTTTTTGAAAAATTTGTATTATAATTGTACAGATAAAAGGCGGAATTTGAGTATGAAACAAAAGTACAGTATAAATAAAATGCAAAGAATGATCTGTCTTTTTCTGCTTGCACCGTTGATCCTGGGGATTATGATCAGTGGCATGCGCGCATCTACACAGGCCTTGTACCGTGCATGGAATCCGAATGGTTACAGTATGGAGGATATGACGTGGGACTATGAGGTGTGGGAAGAGAAAGAAGAACGAAATGAAAGTGAAGAAAGAACAGTAAGTGAAACAGATGTAGCCCGGCAGATGGCCAGAGACCGTGTATTGCTTGACATGCCGGAAAATGAGCTGAGTCATGTTCTATGTCTGGACGATGAGGGCATGGACCTGGCTCTTCCAAGGGCAGACGAGTATCAGGTCTGGTACGCAGAAGTGGATGTTGGCCAGAAAAAGATGCATGCGATTTCGGATACCGAAAACGCGACGATGCTGCATACCGGTTACATTATGAATAAAAATATGAAAAAAGGCTATCCGTTGAAGGAAAATCTGGAACCTTTCGGAGATCATATAAGCATAAACAATGGCAATTCATATCTGGTATAAGAGCGTTATTGGGGATGAAAAGCAGAAGATTTGCTAAACTGATATCAGATATGATGGGGGATTGACTGAAAAAAATTGTGATGAATTAGATTTTTAAGATATGACTGGAGGTATCACAAATGGACTTGGGCAATTCAATTTCATTGTTATTTTGCATTCCGTTTCTTGGAATGCTGCTTAGTATCGCGGTTTTCCCGTTGGTAAAACCGGCCTGGTGGGAGAGAAACCAGAAGTATGCGGTTATCGCATGGTCACTGTTGTTTCTGATCCCGTTTGCAATCCGTTACGGTTTTGGCGTAATGGGTGAGCAGTTATTGGAAGTAGTTGTAGGTGATTATTTCACCTTTATCGTATTATTATTTGGACTTTTCTGCGTAGCAGGAAATATCACCATTGAAGGTGAACTCAGTGGATCACCGAAGGTAAATGTGATCATGCTTTTGATCGGTACATTGTTATCCAGCTGGATCGGTACTACAGGTGCCAGCATGGTTATGATTCGTCCGTTGATCCGTGCAAATAAATGGCGTTCCAGAAAGACACAGGTTGTTGTGTTCTTTATTTTCCTGGTATCCAATATCGGTGGATGTCTGACACCGGTAGGAGATCCACCATTGCTGATGGGCTTTATGCGTAACGTTCCGTTCTTCTGGAGCCTGCGCCTGATCCCGATCATGATTTTAAATGTTGCAATTTTACTTGTAATCTTCTTCATTCTGGATTCCAGAGCATATCGTAAAGATCTGGCAGAGGGTATCACACCGGAAGCACAGAGCGGCGATAAAGCAGCAATCCGTGTTGTAGGAGCACACAATATTATTTTCCTTGCAGCAATCGTAGTAGCAGTTATTTTAAGTGGTGTACTTCCGTCCACAAAAGCATTCAGCGGCGGTATCCACATTTATGGAGAGGTAGAGCTTACATACGCAGCTCTGATCGAGGTCATCATTATTCTGGCGGCAGCGTTCCTTTCCTTCAAGACAACAAATAAAAGCGTACGTGAAGACAACCATTTTTCCTGGGGAGCCATTCAGGAAGTTGCAGTGCTTTTCATCGGTATCTTTATTACCATGATCCCGGCACTTCTGATCCTGAAAGCAAAAGGAGCAGAGCTTGGTTTAACTCAGCCGTGGCAGATGTTCTGGGTAACCGGCGCAATGTCCAGTTTCCTGGATAACACACCGACCTATCTGGTATTTCTTACCACTGCAGGAACTCTGGGAGCAACCGCAGGTCTGCAGACCAGTGTTGGTATTGTGCCGCAGGTTATGCTGGAGGCCATCTCCTGTGGAGCGGTATTCATGGGTGCAAATACGTACATTGGTAACGCACCGAACTTTATGGTAAAATCCATTGCGGAAGAGAATGGTATCCGTATGCCGTCCTTCTTTGGATATATGACCTGGTCGCTGCGATTCCTGATACCGGTATTTGTGGTTGATATGTTAATATTCTTCTTGTAAAAAAGTATTGACATCACTACAGTAAAGTGCTACTATAACAGAAAATAAATGACATGAACGAAAATCAATGAACAAAAGGAGTACCTTTATGGCACTGCTTTACAGAGATCCGGTGGTGGTGAGATTCCGGCAGGTAAGTATAAAGGGAATGGATTTGTGAGATGCAAAGCGAAAGCAAATAGTAAGTGTGTAAGTAGCGGATGCCGTATCCTCACGTTACAGAGGAAAGATATCGAAGAGATTCCGTATCGGATTGAGGTTGTGCAGCAATAGAGTAGTTGCAGAAAAGCACAATGAATAAAGGGTGGCACCACGAAACGTATATTCGTCCCTGACTGTGAAAGTTCACGGTCAGGGGCTTTTTTTATTACATTAAGAGCCGAACCTTTGGATATCCACGGAGTGTTACAGGATAGAAAGGACTGGAAAATAAGATGAAACGTACATTGAGAGTTTACAAAAAGACCGTCAGTATCGTAAATGAGACAGCGATCGGCATGTATCAGAACCTTGTAGGAGACAAAGTTGGATTCCTTCTGGAAAGTTACGACAAGAACTATGACCGTTATACGTTTATGGGAGCGGAGCCGGAGGAACTGATTTCTTCCGAGGGACAATCCCTGGTGATCACAAAAGCAGATGGCAGCAGAGAAGTGCGAAACGGAAATCCGCTGGATCTGTTAAAAGAATATTACAGCGAATTTGAGATAAAAAACGATCACGCGGAACTGAATTTCTCCGGTGGGTTGGTTGGTCAGCTTGGTTACGATTTCATCCGTTATAGTGAAGTACTTCCGGACAACAATCCGGACGAGATCGGCATCGAAACCATTCAGATGATGCTGATGACAAAGTTCCTGATGATCGATCATGTGGCAGAAACCATGACGGCCGTGATTCTGGAAGTAGATGATGCGGATGGAAAGGCACGGGCGTTAAGAGAAGCGGATGTGATGATTCAGGAAGCCAGAAAAAACAGAGGACAGGCCAGTGAATTTCAGTTCCATCGGGACGGAAAAATTATTCATCAGTCCGACAGCTTAGAAGAATACGGCGAAAAGGTAGAAAAAATCAAACACTACATCCGTGAAGGACATATTTTCCAGACGGTCTTATCCCAGAGATGGACACTGGAAACAAAACAGACCGGCTTTGATCTGTACCGGGAATTGAGAGAATTAAATCCGTCTCCGTATCTGTATTACTTTAATTTCGGAACTTTTGAAGTCATCGGAAGTTCTCCGGAAATGATCGTAAAACAGCAGAGCAAACGCGTTTACACCTGTCCGATCGCCGGAACAAGACCGAGAGGAAAAAATGAAGAAGAAGACAAACGTCTGACAGAAGAACTTCTGGCAGATGAAAAAGAAAAAGCAGAACATGTCATGCTGGTGGATCTGGCGCGAAACGATATGGGACGGGTTAGTGAGTTTGGAAGCGTAAAAGTAACCGACTTCATGAAAATACAGTATTACTCCCACGTTATGCACATCGTATCTCTGGTAGAGGGACGGAAAAAAGGAAAATATCATCCATTTGATCTGGTATCTTCGTTCCTTCCGGCAGGAACTTTAAGCGGAGCACCGAAGATCCGTGCCATGGAGATCATCGATGAACTGGAAACGGTACGCAGAGGCCTGTACGGTGGAGCAACCGGATATGTGGATTTCTCCGGAGACATGGATTTCTGTATCACAATCCGTACAATGATCAAAAAAGGCGAAAAAGTTTACCTGCAGGCGGGAGCCGGAATTGTAGCAGATTCCGTTCCGGAAAAAGAATATCAGGAGTGTTGCAACAAAGCAATGGCACTGGCAAAAACACTGGTAGCGGAGGAAGCATTATGATTTTACTGATTGATAATTACGATTCATTTACCTACAACTTATATCAATATATGGGAATCTTCCGGGAGGATATCGAGGTGGTGCGAAACGACAAGATCACCATCGAGGAGATCCGCCAGATGGCACCGGAAAAAATTGTACTTTCCCCGGGACCGAAAAGTCCGAAGGAAGCTGGCATTTGTCTGGATGTGGTAAAAGAGTTTTACGATAAAATCCCGATTCTTGGCATCTGCCTCGGACATCAGACCATTGGCGAAGCACTTGGAGGAACCGTTACTTACGCAAAAGAGTTGTATCATGGAAAACAGTCACTGATTCATCATACCGGAACCGGAATTTTTGATGGAATCGAATCACCGATCCGGGTAGCCAGATATCATTCCCTGGCAGTATCCGCAGAGGATTTGCCAGATTGCCTGGAAGTGCTGGCAACCACTGAAGATGGCGAGATCATGGCGATGCAGCATAAGGAATATCCGGTGATCGGATTACAGTTTCATCCGGAATCGGTGTACACCGAACACGGAAAACGCATGATGGAAAACTTCTTATCCCTATAGAATAAAATGATTTGAAATTATGGATCATACGAGTGAAGGACAGAAGTAAATAACACAAATATAAAAAAGTGAATGACATAAATTGTTCATTGAGAGGAAAAAAGATGATATTAGATAAAATCGTGGAAGATAAAAAAGTACGTCTGGTGGAACATAAATCTCGTATTTCACCGGCAGAAATGCGAAAGCTGGCAGAGGCCTGTGAGGCGCATCCGGCAAGTTTTTATGAAGGACTTGCAAAACCGGGAATTTCCATTATCGGAGAATTCAAAAAAGCTTCTCCAAGCCTTGGAAACATCACCAGTCAGATCGACCTGACAAAGCGGATTGATGAATACAACGCTTCCGTAGATTGTATTTCCTGCCTGACAGAAGAAGATCATTTCCTTGGAAACGTGGATTATCTGAAAGAAATCCGGGAGATTTCACCACTTCCGATTTTACGGAAAGACTTCATGATCGATGAATATCAGTTTTATGAGGCAAAAGTAATCGGAGCAAATGCAATCCTTCTGATCACCGGAATTTTAGATGATGTTCAGATGCGTGATTTTTATCAGCTGACTACGGAACTTGGATTGGATGCTTTATTTGAAGCTCATACTGAGGAACAGATGGATCGGGCACTGAACTGTGGAGCAAAAATCGTTGGTGTCAACAACCGTGACCTCAGAGATTTCACAATTAAACTGGACACCACAAAACGTCTGAGCAAACTGGTTCCGGATGACCGCATTTTTGTGGCAGAGAGCGGAATCGTATCGGATGAAGATGTAAAATTCTTAAAAGAATGCCGCGTAGATGCTTTTTTGATCGGACGAGCCTTTATGGAATCTGCGAATCCACAGGAACTGGCAAAACACTGGAAAGCACTGTAAGAAATAGAGCAAACGACTATTTGGAAATAGAAAAGCAAGTAATTTATACAAAGATGATTTGCATGTTTTCTTGAAGAATAAAGTTCAAGAAATATTTCTTATAAAAATAATTGGTCAGGTGTGAGAGATATGACGAAAGTAAAGATATGTGGTCTGAGCAGGCCGGAGGACATCGAAGCAGTCAATACATACGGCGCTGATTATGCAGGATTTGTCTTTTTTGAAAAAAGCAAACGAAATGTCAGCTATGAAAAAGCAGAGATGTTATTAAAAGAATTGAAGAAAAATCCGAATATCCAGTCCGTTGCAGTGTGCGTCAGCCCATCAAAGGACGAGGTAAAACGGATGCAGAACCTGGGATTTGATCTGATTCAGATTCATGGAACTATCCCGGCGGACTGCCAGTCAGACGGAGGTCTGGCACTGTGGCAGGCGGTGAATATCGCAGGAAGTACAGAAGTAAATGCAGATGAGCTGTTTATACAGTCACCAAATATTCGAGGTTATGTGGTAGACGGAGCAGAATACGGTTCCGGAAAAACCTTCGGATGGGAAGCAGAAGAAAAAACATTTGTATTTCCGGAAAAATTGAAAATACAGAACCGGCAGTTTATTTTAGCAGGCGGTCTGAACGTAGAAAACGTGCAAAATGGAATCCACATGCTGCACCCGGACGTGGTAGATGTCAGCAGTGGTGTGGAGCGGGACGGAGTCAAAGATGCAGCTTTGATCCGGGAATTTATCTCAGCCGCGAAGTGCTGCTAAGAAGATGCAAGATATAATGAGTGCAAACGAGTCGGGATGCTGATATGATCGATAATTGACGAATGGAGAACGGCTTTGGTTTGTGAGATAATTTCAAAAACGATTAGAAAAATACATAGTAACATTTGATAAAACAGAAAGGTTAGAAAACATGAACAAGAAAAATACATATTATGGAGAATTTGGTGGACAGTATGTGTCCGAGTCATTAATGAATACATTAGAGGAACTGGATGAGGCATTTGAGGCAGCCATCAAAGATCCGGAGTTTATCGATCAGTACAACTATTATCTGAAACAGTATGTAGGTCGTGAGACACCATTGTACTATGCAGAGCGTCTCAGCAAAAAATATGGTACAAAAATTTATCTGAAACGTGAAGATTTAAACCATACCGGCGCACACAAGATTAACAACGTGATCGGTCAGATCCTTCTGGCAAAACGTATGGGTAAAAAGAAAGTCATCGCAGAGACCGGAGCAGGTCAGCATGGCGTGGCAACAGCAACCGGTGCAGCACTGTTTGATATGGAGTGCACTGTTTACATGGGAAAAGAAGACATTGAGCGACAGGCATTAAATGTAATGCGTATGGAGATGCTTGGTGCAAAAGTTGTCAGCGTAGAGTCAGGCAGCAACACTTTAAAAGATGCCACAAACGAGGCCATCCGTACATGGGCAAAAACAGCAGAGGATACGTTCTATGTGATCGGTTCTGCCGTAGGTCCGTATCCGTATCCGAAGATGGTCAAAGAGTTCCAGCGTGTCATCAGTAAAGAAGCAAAAGCACAGCATTACGAAGCAGAAGGAAAACTCCCGGATGTGGTTATGGCCTGCGTGGGCGGCGGTTCCAATTCCATCGGAATGTTTGCTGAATTTATTGATGAAAAAGAGGTAGAGCTGATCGGTGTGGAAGCAGCCGGACTTGGTGTAGAGACCGGAAAACATGCAGCAGCTATGGCACTTGGTGAGCCGGGAACCCTGCACGGTATGCGTTCTTATCTGCTTCAGGATGAGGATGGAAACATTCAGCTGGCACATTCCATTTCCGCCGGACTGGATTATCCGGGTGTCGGACCGGAGCATGCATATCTGCGTGACAGCGGCAGAGCACAGTATGTATCCATCACAGATACAGAGGCAATGGATGCGCTGATGGAGCTTTGTGAATTAGAGGGAATCATTCCGGCCATCGAGAGTGCACACGCAATGGCTTATGCCTTCAAAAAAGCAAAAGAAATGACACCGGAGCAGTCCATGATCGTGTGTCTGTCCGGACGTGGTGATAAAGATGTCAATACCATTGCAAACTATCTGGCAGGAAAAGGCTATCTGAATTAATGAATCATTGACCAGATAGATGACGAAATAAAAAAACTATTTAAAACAAACAGCATGAATTAGTAAATCAAGCAATTATGGAAAATTAAATTGGAGTAGAAGATCATGAACCGTATAGAGAAAAAATTACAGACATTACAGGAAAAAAACGAAAAAGCATTTATCACATATATTACCGCAGGACTTCCGGATATGGAGCATTGTGCAAAACTGATCCGTGCACAGGAAGAAGCAGGACTGGATATTCTGGAACTTGGTATTCCGTTTTCTGATCCAGCAGCAGATGGCCCGGTCATTCAGGATGCGTCCTATCGTTCTATTTTAAAAGGAACCAACCTGCGCAAGTGTTTTGAACTGGTAGACGGTGTCCGCAAAGACGGATGCGAACTGCCGATCGTATTTATGATGTATTACAATACCGTGCTTCATTACGGACTGGAAGCATTTGCAGAAAAATGCGCAGAGGTCGGCGTAGATGGATTGATCATTCCGGATCTTCCATTGGAAGAGCAGCAGCCGTTAAAAGATGCACTGGCAAAACAGAATGCAACAATCCTGATCCAGCTGGTAGCACCGGTATCTGACAAACGAATCCCGGAGATTTTGAAAGATGCAAGAGGATTTGTATACTGTGTATCCTCCATGGGAGTTACTGGTCAGGGTGCAAACTTCCACAAAGAAGTCATTTCTTATCTGAAATCCGTAAAAGAGCAGGCGCAGATCCCAATCATGATGGGATTTGGCATTCGCACCGCAGCAGATGTGGAGCCGATGAAAGATATCATCGATGGAGCAATCGTTGGTTCCCATTTCATCAATCTGATGGAAGAGAATCAGTATGATCTGGACGTGGCGAAAGAATACATTCAGACTTTTAAAGCAGAGTTGAAGTAAAGGAGTATTAGTATCATGGATATGAAACAGGCAATTCAGAGAGTAGCAGACAGACAGGATCTGACCCGGGCAGAGGCAGGAGAAGTAATGGAACTTCTTCTGACCGGCGCAGCCACACAGGCGCAGATCGGAGCATTTTTGACCGGATTACGTATGAAAGGTGAGACCATTGACGAGATCGTTGGTCTGGCCTCCGTGCTGGCAGATAAGGCAGAGCATATTCATCCACATTCCGACAACTTTATCGATCTGGTAGGAACCGGTGGAGACTGCACCTATTCTTTCAACATATCTACTACATCCGCGATCGTGACGGCAGCAGCCGGAGTTCCGGTGGCAAAACACGGCAATCGTTCCATTTCAAGTAAGAGTGGCGCCGGTGATGTGTTAGAGCAGCTTGGTGTAAATATTATGATGGAGCCGGAAAAAGTAGAGGCTTGCGTGGATGAAGTTGGCATTGGGTTTATGTTTGCTCAGACTTTCAATAAATCCATGCGGTTTGTAGGTCAGGCGCGAAGCGAGATGGGAATCCGTACCGTGTTTAACATCCTTGGTCCTCTGGCAAATCCATCCGGAGCAAAAGGTATGGTAGTTGGTGTCTATGATCCGGTTTTGACAGAAACCATTGCAAATGTTATGGGACAGCTTGGCGTAAAACGTGCGTTGGTAGTCAGCGGCAGAGATCATATGGATGAAATTACATTGAGTACAAAAACGGTTGTATCAGAATTAAAAGATGGAGCTGTAAAAACATATGAGATCGCACCGGAAGATTTTGGATTTAAGACCGTAGATCTGGCAGAACTGCAGGGCGGAACCGCAGCAGAAAATGCAGAGATCACACGCGCGATCCTTTCCGGAAAAGAGCAGGGAGCAAAACGTGAGATCGTGTTGCTGAATGCGGGAGCTGCACTTTATATCGGTGGAAAAGCAGACAGTATCGCAGATGGAATCATTCTGGCAAAAGAAGCAATTGATTCCGGAAAAGCAGCGGAAGTGCTTGGAAATCTGGTAAATTATACGAAATAGTAAGTAATAATAAAATATATCAGTAGCGTATTGTCGCTGCTTAATATAATTACTAATGGTATTAGGAAGAAAAAATGATGTCACATGGACAGCAGTAGAACTTGTCTGTGTGACATTTTTTGCTTTGAAGAGAAAAAAATACAAAATAAAAAGAACAACTGGTATGACGGCACCAATTGTTCTTTATTAATTCGTATTTATTCGCACTTGTTACGCAATGCTATTCACTAATTTTGCTAAACGAGCAACTTTTCTGGAAGCATTGTTTTTGTGATAAACACCTTTGGATTCAGCTTTGCTGATAACGGAAGTAGCGGATACTAATGCTGCAGTAGCTGCTTCTTTATCATTTGCTGCAACAGCTGCCTCTACTTTTTTAATAGCTGTTTTCACTGAAGAACGGATAGATTTATTTCTTTCTGTCTTTGTCTGCGCAACTAAGATTCTTTTCTTTGCTGATTTAATGTTAGCCAATCTGTACACCTCCCATGCTGAGAATTCTTAAATGATTGTTACATTAAAGCCGGACACGGACGAACTAATGTAAACATACTCATGTATTATAGGTTCAAAAACGGGAATTGTCAATAGAAAAACCGAAAAAAATGAAAAAATTGGTATAATTGTTTGTATTTTTAGAAATACTAGGATTATTTAGAAAAGATGGGGTGTTTTTGTATGTTTGAAGTCAGAACAGACCTTGCGGTAGAGGAAAATGAACGGATTGCAAAGGCGCAGGAAGAGGCAAAAGGGATCACTGTCACGGAGGAAGATTATGAGAAGGAGCAGATTCATATTACAACGGTGCGGATCACTACCGAGAATGGTGCAAAGCAGATGGGAAAGCCGCGGGGAACGTATATTACACTGGAGGCAGCGGAAATGATCGAGGATGATGAGGATTATCACAGAGAAATATCGAAGCGGTTGGCAGAGATTTTGAAAGAACTGATTCCGGTGGATAGTAGGAAAAAAGCAGATGTGCAGAAGGAGAATAAATCAGAAAGTCGAGAGGATTCAGAAAATATAGAAAGAAAATGTAGCACACATTTTGACGAAGATAATAAAAATACTGATAAAAAAGAAGAAATCGGAACCTCAATTTTGGTAGCCGGACTAGGCAATCGTCTTGTCACACCGGATGCATTAGGTCCACAGGTAGCGGACAATCTGTATATCACCCGGCACATTATAAAAGAATTTGGCAGACGGGCATATGAAAACGAACGGGTGCAGCCCATCAGCGCCATTGTGCCCGGCGTTATGGCGCAGACCGGGATGGAAAGTCAGGAGATCATAGCCGGAATTATCCGGGAAGTGAAACCGGATTATCTGATCGTGGTAGATGCACTGGCTGCCCGCAGTGTTCGCCGCTTGGGCCGTACGATCCAGATCACGGATACAGGAATTTATCCCGGTTCCGGTGTCGGTAATCATCGTTACAGCATCACAAAAGAAACAACGGGAATTCCAGTCATTGCCATCGGTATCCCGACTGTAGTCGAAGCAGCGACGATTGTCTATGATTCCATGTCTGCACTGATCGATGAACTGGCGCATGCGGAAAGCCTGCAGCCGTTAAAAACATCCTGGAGTAAACTGACAGAAGCGGAACATCGGAATTTGATCCGGGAGCTGCTGTCTCCACAGTTAAATCATATGTTTGTGACACCGAAGGATATCGATGCGGAGATTAAACGAATGAGCTATACCATATCGGAGGCGATTAATCTGGCGTTTTGTGGATAGAAATTAATACGTAAAAGGTAACATATTTTCAAAATAAGCTCATATATAATATATATGGGAAAAATGTTGAAAGTTACAAGGAAAAGAAAACGAAAAGAGAGAAGAGTACGTTGGATAGTGCGGGGAACAAGTTTCCTCGTACTGTTTTTAACTGCGCTTATTTTTATATTTGGAATCCGCAATACCACTTTGTGGAACCGGCTGCAATATCAGATCTGTTATCTGATGCTGAAGCAGTATGCTCCGGTGCTGGCCAATGGGGATGGACTGCAGACTACCTATAATATAGAAGAAGACGATACAACCATGTACGATATGCAGTCTGAAAGCCAGTTGACGTATGAACAGATTCTGGCAAAAAAAGATCCACAGGAAACACAGGTGGCAGATGCTGCTACGGAAAATAATGATGCTTCTGCAGATCAAACAGATTCCGCAAAGACACAGACCAGTGAAAATGGTGCATCATCGGACACAGCTGCAACATTAGCGTCGGCTGGCGGAAATACGGTATCGCTGGAAAAATTAAATGATTTTGATTATTTAATCCAGCATTATTATACCGTGGACAAATCCACCACCATCAACAGTTCTCAGCTTGTAGTACAAAATTTGCTGAATAAGGATTGCACCATTCAGAAAACTGCGGAAAACGTACCGCAGATTCTGATATATCATACTCATGGTTCAGAAGGCTACGCAGATTCTGTAGAGGGTGATCCAAATACCTCAGTCATTGCAGTAGGAAACCGGCTGACGCAGCTTTTGCAGGATACATACGGATATCACGTATTGCATGATACTGGAATTTATGACACCGATCGGGATCATGCCTATAATGTAGCGGCACCTGTCATCCAGAAAATATTGCAGGATAATCCATCCATTGAGGTAGTCATTGATCTGCATCGCGACGGTGTGGCAGACACCACGCGTCTGGCAACAAATGTCAATGGTGTGGATATGGCGCAGGTGATGTTTTTCAATGGTCTGAGCAAAACGACGGCCACCGGAGATATTGATTATCTGCGTAATCCCTATATAGAAGATAACCTGGCCATGTCTTTGAAAATGCAGCTTACTGCGACAGAGCTGTATCCGGGATTCACACGGAAAATATATTTGAAAAGTTATCGGTATAACATGCATCTTTGTCCGAAGTCATTGTTGATTGAAGTAGGAGCACAGACGAATACATTACAGG
>CAVEOS010000038.1:0-24947 GCA_963617435.1 Lachnospiraceae bacterium | reverse complement strand
ACCGCATGTATGATGAGGATGGCGGATTTATATCGGATGATTACAGGAAAGAAAAATGTGCAGAGGCAATTGTGGCCTGTCAGGATTATATAGCCAAAAGAGGGAGAGATTCTAAACTTTTTGAGAGATCCATATTGGGTCACTACCGTCTCGATTGTGCAGAGATGTTATCCAACATGCTTATGCAAGCGTATCCTGCTATGGAGGCAGAAATCCAAAAGGTTCGAGAAGCAAAGGGGCATGTTGAGAAAACCAGTACAGTTATTTTATAAACGATGTACTAGAGAAGCGGGCAGGTAATCGTCTGGTATTACGGAAGATGACATCTGCGGCAGAGCATATGTTATACATAGAATGCAATATTAAAAAATGGATAACAGCTGTTATGAAAAAAATGCTTGCATGAGCGTAGGTAACGTGATATAGTAGACAACGAAGCGAGCACTTTGTGCTTGGTTTGCAAATGGGTGGATTCCCGAGTGGCCAAAGGGGACAGACTGTAAATCTGCTGGCGATGCCTTCGAAGGTTCGAATCCTTCTCCGCCCATTAAATTAAAAAAGGATTTCTTCGAGAAATCCTTTTTTGTTGCGGTAAAGCAGAGAAATCTTTGGTAAGAAACCAAAACGGTTCGAATCCTTCTCCGCCCATTAATATAATAAAAAAGGACTTCTTAATGAAGTCCTTTTTTTTCATGCAAAAAGATGATAAAATAGAACCATTATAGGGATAGGAGTAACAATAATTATGGGAATCATTAAAGGGATTTGTATCAGTGAGAAAAGAGGCACACAGAAGCATGAGGTGAATGAGGCAACGTTAGTTGCAGACTGGGGCATTGAGAACGATGCGCACGCCGGTCACTGGCACCGTCAGGTGAGCCTGCTTTCTCTGGAAAAAATAGAAGCATTCCGTGCCAGAGGCGTGGATGTCGCATTTGGAGCATTTGGGGAAAACCTGATCGTGGACGGTTACGATTTCCGAAATCTTCCGGTTGGAACAAGATTTCGTTGCAATGATGTGCTGCTGGAGATGACGCAGATCGGAAAAGAATGTCACAGTCATTGTGAGATTTACAAAGTAGTCGGTGACTGCATTATGCCGCGGGAAGGTGTGTTTGCGAAAGTACTGGAAGGAGGAACCATCAAAGTCGGGGATGAATTAGTAATGGTAGAATAGTACGGAATCAATCCGACAGAATTTGAGAAGGAACTGTTTTTACCGGGAATACTTTACCTCGATTTTACATGAAATTTATGAAATGCTGGTAGTGGCAGAATCCAAAAAGAAATAGTATAAAGGATACGCAGGGATTTTGCAGAGCATAAGTGGAAGTATAAGAGGATAAAATAAGATATGAGCAGAATTGCAAATGTGTTACGGGGACTGTTTGGAAGAAAATCCGTAAATCAGCAGAAAAGGAACACTACATTACAGGCCGGCAATGGAAAAAAATCACAGCATGCGCCTGAAAAAATGATTCAAAAGATACCTGTGAAAGAAATAAGAAAAGAGGAATCAGAAATGGATACACAGGATACACAAGTACATGTAACAGAAGCATATATAATGAGGAGTGGGGAGCATATGGTACATTCATGTTATGATAACAGGGAACTTTCCTGGTTAAAATTTAATACCAGAGTATTGGAAGAGGCAGAAGATCTGGCAAATCCGTTTTGTGAGCGACTGTCCTTTGCATCTATTTTCCAGAGCAATCTGGATGAGTTTTTTATGGTGCGTGTCGGCTCACTTTATGATCAGATGCTTGTGTCCAAGGACATTCGGGATAACAAGACAAATATGACCTGTCAGGAGCAGTTATTTGCAATTTTTGATCAGGTAAAATTGCTGACACAGAGAAAAGATGCGGCCTATGCGGATCTGAAAGAAGGGCTTGAGAGCTATGGCGTAGAGATTTGCAGCTATTCTGAACTGGAAAAACAGGACGTGGAATTTCTGGATGCATATTTTGAACATGAGGTACGTCCGCTGTTATCACCGCAGATCATCGGAAAGAAGCAGCCATTTCCGTTTTTGAAGAGCAAGGATATTTATGCGGTGGTTGTACTGGAGAAGAAAAGCAGGGACAAACTTGGAATCGTACCGTGTAATCTGGATGTGATTCCACGGCTTGTGCGCATTCCGGGGCATGAGAATCGTTTTATGCTGCGTGAGGAACTGATTCTTCATTATATTCCGCTGGTTTTTGACCGTTATAAGATCAAGAGCAAATCATTGATCCGTATCATTCGAAATGCAGATATTGATCCGGATGAGGAAATGTATGATGACGATACTGATTTCCGTCAGGTGATGGAGCAGCTGGTCAGCCGCAGAAGAAAATTATGCCCGATCAAGCTGGAGTATACACGACTGATGGATGAGTCCGTGCTGGATACGCTGTGCGGCTATTTGGATTTGAAGAAAAAACATATTTTCCATTCCGAAGCACCGCTGGATCTGTCCTTTTTCTCAAAAATCCGTGATCTGCTGAGAAATAAGAAAGAACTGTTTTACGATAAATACGTACCGCAGATTCCGGCAGACATCAACATGTCCGAGAGTATTTTAAAACAGGTGGAGGAAAAAGACCGGTTTCTGTTTTTCCCATACGACAGCATGCAGCCGTTCCTTCGTATGCTGAATGAGGCGGCAGAAGATCCGGAGGTTGTTTCCATTAAAATGACGCTGTATCGTGTGGCCAATGACAGTAAGGTAGTCGAGGCGCTGATCAATGCGGCGGAAAATGGAAAAGAAGTTGTGGCACTGGTGGAGCTGCGTGCTCGTTTTGATGAGGAAAATAATATCGAGTGGTCCAGAAGACTGGAAGATGCCGGATGCCGTATTTTATATGGTCTGGACAAACTGAAAGTACATTCCAAACTGTGTCTGATCACGAAAAAGACAGAGGATCGTATTTCCTATATCACACAGATCGGAACCGGTAACTATAACGAGAAGACTGCAAAATTGTATACAGACTTCTCACTCATGACAGCGCATCAGGGCATCGGTGAGGAAGCAAATGAAGTATTCCAGAAGCTGTGCCTCGGTCAGGTCATGAAAGAGACAAAATATCTGATGGTGGCACCAAAGTGCCTGCGCAACAAGATCCTTGATAAGATGGATGAGCAGATCGCACTGGCAAAACGTGGCGAGCCAGGATATATCGGCGCAAAGATGAACTCCCTGACGGATAAGTGCATCATTGAAAAACTGATGGAAGCATCCCAGGCCGGAGTAGACATTGAGCTGATCGTGCGTGGCAGCTGCTGTCTGATCGCCGGAGTTCCGGGGGCAACGGATCATATTACGGTGCGCAGTATCGTAGGACGTTATCTGGAGCACTCCCGAATCTATATTTTCGGAAACGATGAAGTATATATTGCTTCTGCAGATTTTATGACGAGAAATACCACACGTCGTGTGGAAGTGGCGACACCGATTTTTGATGAGGATATCAAAAAACGCGTGCTTCATATTTTCAATGTGATTATGTCCGATAATGTGAAGGCGAGAGTGCAGATGGCGGATGGCCAGTATGTCCATGCGGTACAGAACGGCGAGCCGGTGAATGCACAGAAATGCTTTGAGACGATGGAAAATCGCTAAAAGATTTATTAGTGAATGCAAAATCTACGATATAAATGGATTCCTACAACACATGTGCGATGACACGAACAATTTTCTGTTTGCGCTGCGCCGCTTATCTCCGCCTCCTCCCGCGAACTCGCCCACAGCAAAAACAGCTGTTGGCTCAGACACACTCACGGAGGCGGGCTATGCTCGCTCCAACGACGAAAATTGATCTACCGTCATTCGCACATCTGCTTGTAGGAATCTCATTGATAAATGCTAGATGACCTACTGCTAGTTTTTTAGGGGTATAGGTGATTTTTGCCTTGACAGATACAGGAAATTAGGATAAACTTAACAAGTCAATTGCCCAGTTAGCTCAGTTGGTAGAGCAGAGGACTGAAAATCCTCGTGTCTCTGGTTCGATTCCGGAACTGGGCATTTACATGCGGGTGTAGTTCAATGGTAGAACACCAGCCTTCCAAGCTGGATACGTGGGTTCGATTCCCATCACCCGCTTTTTTTATTTTACAGTTCACTCATTATATGTATTCAGGGAATGATCATGCTGGCATGAGGAATGACCTGGATGCATAATGATGAAGGGAGCGCCTTTTTATGAGCAAAGATAGTAGCGCAGCTACGGAGAAGCCCGAATGGGCGCTTTGTGAATGGCGCGAGTGAACTGTATTTTTGTCTTATGAGGGAAATCAACATGAATGACGGACAGAAAATATCAGTGGATATGGCATTGGCGCAGAGTTTCAAGCGGCTGGCCTGTGAACATCCGGTGGAAAAGATTACGATCAAGCAGATTACAGATGGGGCAGGAGTGATCCGCCCGACATTTTATCATCATTTCAGCGATAAGTATGGTCTGTTGGAATGGATTCTGGTACAGGAAATTTTGCTCCCGATTCAGCCGCTGGTGGAAAACGGAATGATCAATGAGGCGATGTTGATTATTTTTGCCAAGATGCAGAAAGAAAAAGAGTTCTATATGTGCGTTGGCAGAATGGAAGGACAGAATTCTTTCCGTGAGATGGTGGAAACGGGTATCCGTTCACTTCTTACTGGTATGATCGAGGAGAAGATGAAAGGGAAAGTGCCGAAAAATCAGTGGCTGACACCGGAGCGGATCGCGGCGTATTATTCCCAGACTATGACGTATATTATAATGACATGGATTGAGAGCGGGATGGAGATTTCACCGGAAGAACTGGTGGAAGTGTATGGATTTATGATCACGCGGTCATTGGCAGATGTGCTGGCGGATATGTAGCAGATTATGATGCAAACTGCCTGAAAATGTATTTTTGACATATACAAATGGATAAATATGTATGTTTCGCATATGCATATAAAAGAATATAAATATAATAAAGATACACGCAAAAAAGATTGGATATTCTATTATCCAATCTTTTTTTCTATTCTATTACAACGAAGAAACGCCTGCTTACGTGGCGTTCACCCAATTGTAAAATATAGAGTAGAAAGAGATGAGAAAAGATGCTGAAATTTGGAAAAGGCGTAGTCAAGTCCCGGATCATCATATTTATTGCAGCAATTCTGCTGTTGATTCCGTCGGTGCTTGGCTATCTGCACACGAGAGTGAATTATGATATCCTTTCCTATTTGCCGGAGGATATCGAGACGATGAAAGGCCAGGATATTCTGGTGGATGAATTTGGAACGGGAGCGTTTTCCACTTTTGTCGTGGACGGCATGTCGAATAAGGATGTCAGTGCCCTGAAGGCAAAAATCGAGGATGTGGATCATGTCAAAGCAGTGCTCTGGTATGACAGCGTGGCAGACATCAGTATTCCGACAGATATGCTGCCGGAGAAAATGCAGAAAGTATTTTTGAGTGATGAAGGCACGTTGATGTTTATTTTGTATGACACTACAATGTCAGCGGATGAGACTATGGAAGCGGTGGAACAGATTCGGGCCATTTCTAATGAACAGTGCTTTTTGAGCGGAATGTCGGCGGTTGTTACCGATATCAGAGATCTGTCCGACAAGGAAGTGCCGATGTATGTGCTCCTGGCAGTTATTTTATCTCTGGTGGTATTGTCACTGACCATGGATTCTTTCCTGATTCCGATCTTTTTCCTGCTGAGTATCGGCATGGCGATCATATATAACCTTGGAACGAACGTGTTTTTGGGAGAGATTTCCTACGTGACCAAGGCGCTGAGCGCTGTGCTGCAGCTTGGTGTAACGATGGATTACTCGATTTTCCTGTGGCACAGCTATGAAAATCAGAAAAAAATATTTGTGGATGATCACAAAAATGCCATGGCACATGCCATTGCCCAGACGATCACATCTGTCGTGGGAAGCTCTATTACGACGGTGGCTGGATTTATTGCCCTGTGTTTCATGAGTTTTACGCTGGGTATGGATCTGGGAATCGTTATGGCCAAAGGTGTTGTATTTGGTGTCATCGGATGTGTCACAATTCTGCCGTCCATGATCCTGATTTTTGATAAACCGCTGGAAAAAACGAGACACAAAGCGATCCTGCCGGATATCGGAAAATTATCCGGTTTTGTGACGAAACGTTTCCCGATTTTCCTGCTGATCTTTGCCGTGCTTCTGGTTCCTGCAATTTACGGACAGAAAAACGCGGAAGTTTACTATGACCTGGCGGGCACATTGCCGGAAGATCTGCAGAGTTTCATGGCAAACGAAAAAATGAATGAAGAATTTGATATGAATTCCACCCATATTTTGCTGGCGGACAGCCACATGAAAGCAAAAGATGCGGAGGAAATGTTGGAGCGCATCGATGATGTGGATGGCGTCAAAGCGGCCATCGGAATTGACAGCATTATCGGACCGTCTGTCCCGAAGGATATGATCCCGCAGTCCATCCGGGAGATCATCGAAGATGATAAATACCAGATGATCCTGATCAGTTCCGAGTATAAGACTGCTTCTGACGAGGTAAATGCACAGATTGATGAGATTAACAAGATTGTGGCAGATTATGATGAAAACGGTATGCTGATCGGTGAGGCACCGTGTACAAAGGATCTGATCACAATTACAGATACGGACTTTAAAGTTGTCAGTGCGATTTCCATTGTGGCAATTTTTGTTATCATTGCGCTTGTATTTCGTTCCCTGGTGCTGCCGATCATTCTGGTGGCTGTCATCGAATTTGCGATTTTTGTAAACATGTCGATTCCGTTCTACACGCATACATCGATTCCGTTTATCGCATCTATTGTAATCGGAACGATCCAGCTGGGAGCAACCGTCGACTACGCGATTTTGATGACAAACAATTACAAGAGTGCCCGTGCTGCGGGAATGGAGAAAAAAGATGCGGTACAGCGTGCCGTGGCAGCTTCCGCACAGTCCATCGTGGTCAGCGCACTGAGTTTCTTTGCATCTACGTTTGGTGTAGGTATCTATTCCAATATCGATATGATCAGTTCGCTGTGTATCCTGATGGCACGGGGCGCCCTGATCAGTATGGTGGTCGTAATTTTTGTACTGCCAGCCATGTATATGGTATTTGACAAAGTAATATGTGCAACAAGTGCAGGTTTTGGAACAAAGAAAAAGGAGAGAAAAGCAAATGAAATTTTCAAAAGTAAAACAGTTTCTTAAATCAAAAAAAGTAATTCGTACCGGTGCCTGCGTGCTGGCTGCAGTGATCGTGGCAGGTGGTGTCGGCGCATACCATGTCTATGGACAGAAAGCGAATGCGGTTCAGGAGACAACCAAAGAGGCTGACACAGACAAAAATACAGAAGATACCGAAAATATTTTAAATCAGGTGCTGAAGACACAGACGGGTGCACAGTCTGAGGATGCTGCGGAAAAAGAAGAGACTGTGTACGTGGTGGCTGATCCGGACGGGACGCCGAATGAAGTGATCGTTAGCGACTGGCTGAAAAACTATGCCGGAGCAGATACGATCGAGGATGTCAGTGATCTGAAAGATATCTGACCTGGCAGGCGGACGGAAAGGACATCTATTATCAGGGAACAACCGACAAAGAACTTCCGATTGATATGAAAATGACCTATTATCTGGATGGCGAGGAGATCGCACCGGAGGATCTGGCCGGAAAGAGTGGAAAAGTGACCATCCGCATGGATTATATCAACAAGGAAAAAACAGAGGATGGCGTTTACGTACCTTTTGCGGCTGTGACCGGAATGATGCTGAACAAAGATTTCACAAATGTGGAAGTGACAAACGGAAAAGTGATCAGTGACGGAAATAATCAGGTGGTTGTGGGATTTGCGTTCCCTGGATTATCAGAAAGCCTGGATCTGGACAGCAAAGATCTGGAAGATGTAAACATTCCGGATTATGTGGAAGTGACTGCGGATGTGAAAGATTTTTCATTGGATATGACGATGACATTTGTCATGAGTGATATTTTACAGGAGCTTGATGTGGATCAGGATATTGATCTGTCCGGTATTGAAGATGCCATTGATTCCCTCAGCGATGCTTCCAAACAGCTGGTGGATGGCAGCAAAGAACTGGCTGACGGAACTGGTACACTGCTTGACGGAATCAAAGCTTATACCACAGGAGTTTCTACATTAAAGAGCGGAATCAGTGCTTATACAGATGGTGTAGCTCAGGTAAAAACAGGTGTGGATGCTTATACAGACGGTGTGGCGCAGGTGGCTGGCGGCACAAAACAGCTGGCAGATAAATCTGGAGATCTCAAAGATGGCATCACGCAGCTTGTAGGCGGAGCAATGCAGGTTCAGACCTATTTTGAGGGAGACAACGGAATTGTCAGTGGCGCAAAGAAGATTTCCGCAGGAATCGATCAGCTGGATACTGCTTTAAATGCCGGTGTGACAGAGCATGAAGCTGCGCAGGCAGAAAATACAGTAAATCAGATGTTTGCAAAAGATGGTGAGACCTATCAGGGCATCGCACAGCAGGCCGCAGGTCAGTACAAAGCGGCTTTGACAGGAAGTGATGAGCTTCAGGCAAAGGTGGAAAATGGTGTCAGCCAGGCCATGTATGGTGCATATGTGGCAGCATATAAACAGTTAAATTATGCAGCTTATGAAGCTGCGGGAACATTAGGTTCACTGGAGAACGATGCAGCTGCATTTGCTTCTCAGATGACTGCAGCTTCTGCTTCTTCCGTAACCAATGTATCAAGCCAGCTGATCAGCGGAATTGCTGACGGCACATCCTCCCAGATTGGCGGAATGGCGGCAGAAGCTGCAAAACAGGGCGCTGTGGCAGGTGCAAAAAGTGGAATCGCTTCCACAAAATCTGCGATCGCGTCTCAGATTGAAGATGGCGGCCTGGTATCCGGAGCACAGACATTAAGTGCCGGTGTTCAGAAATTATACAGCGAAGGCATTCAGCCATTGGCTGTCGGTATGCAGAGTTTAAATAACAGCGTTCCGGAGCTTATGAAAGGTATTCAGACGTTGAATAACGGAGCAGCTACATTGAATAATAACAGTGCGGCACTGAAATCCGGTGTCAATACTTTGAACAGCAAAGGCAGTGCATTAAATGCCGGTGTGGACACACTGGATGCAAACAGCGGAACATTAAGTGATGGTGCCGCAAAACTGAAAGACGGTGCAAAGACACTCAGCGATGGTATGATTCAGTTTGATGAAGAGGGTATTCAGAAATTGAGTGATGCTTATCATGGAGATGTGGAAGAATTGCTGGATCGCATAGATCTGGTGCTGGATGCCGGGGAGAATTATCATACGTTTTCCGGACTGAAGGATGATATGAGCGGAAGTGTGAAGTTTGTGATTCGGACGGAGGCTATTGAAAAATAAATTTTGGTTTGTCGTTTAAAGAACAGGCTGGAACAAACTCCAATGCAGGCACGACCGATTTCCTATCTTCGTTGCGCCGCTTATCTCCGACCGCTTCTGCGAACTCACCAACAGCAAAAGCAGCTGTTGTCTCAAACACACTCACGCGGTCGGGCTATGCTCGCTCCGATAACGGAAATCAGTCTACCGCCTTGCCTTGGAGTTTTGGTCCCAGTCTGTTCTATTTACACGACGGCACCGCGTGCCACGCATGCATACAAAATATTGACATAATGGTTGTTATGTTGCATGCGCTGATTTTCATAACGTAAATAGAGAAATCGAAGAATCCTGGCAGGGAAAGCGATTCAGTGAGCGACTGATTTTCACAAGGTTTTGCGCGAACGGGAACCGACCATCTTTTATCGGAGGTGGGAGTGAGCGCGATGAAACCGCAGTGAAATGAAGGTAGCGAACGTCTAGTTTCCTGACCGGATTCTTCGTTTCCTTATTATGTTAAATTTTCAGCCAAAAACACAAACAAACAAGAATTTAGTCACAAAAATATTCTGTATGAAATTTATTTAAATAATCGCAGACTTCTGTCAGTCCATCATCGGTGAAGGGATAACTGGCGGAAGTTTTCTGCTCATCCGGTGTGGTGTCAAAATTATACGGTCCTGGCCACACGGTCACCCGCAGTACGGTATCACCTTCTTCTGGTGCGTATTTTTCAATGCGGTAATGCATGCCTTTGTAGCTGCCATGAAACCGTTCTTTTTTATAGAAGTTAATATTAAAAATGTCTGTTCTTTCAATCATGAGAATGTGTCCTTTCAAAAAACTACCTTTATTTTAACTTTTGCAGAAAAATTGTGCAAGGGAGCAGATAAGATGGAAATAAGATTTCTGTAAGAAATCTGTGGGTATACAGTAAAGCATAGATATAGAAGACAGCCGTAAGGCCTTTGAAAAAGGCTTATGGCTGTCTTTTTACTTCCTTTTTTTCAATGTTTGTGGTATCGTATGAAATACTTATAAGAGAAAAACAGAAAGAGATATGAATAAGATACATGATCGTTACAAACGGATCATAAAAAGAAAAGAGATGGAAGAGTTTTCATGAAGATTTTACTGACCGCAATCAATGCGAAATACATTCATTCAAATCTGGCCGTTTATTCCCTGCAGGCCTACGCGGAAATGCACGGGCATAAAATAGAGCGGGCGGAATATACGATCAACAATCAGCTGGATGATATTCTGGAAAAAATATATCGTCAGAAGCCGGATGTGCTGCTTTTTTCCTGCTATATATGGAACGTAGAGTATGTCCGTGAACTGGCAGCCGAGTTTCATAAACTGCGCCCGGAAGTACCAATCTGGGTCGGCGGCCCGGAGGCGTCTTTTGAAACAGAACGTTTTCTGAAGGAAAACCCTGCCATTATCGGAATTATGATGGGTGAGGGCGAGCGGACACTGACAGAGTTGTGCAATTATTTTAAACAATGTGAACAAGAGGCACAGAACATTGAAAATGCATGCGAAGAGACAGAAGATGTAAAGGATGAGCCGAAGAAGAAGTTTGTTGATCTATCAGAGTTAAATGAGGAGCTGTTAGAAAAAATTGACGGTATTTCCTATCGCAGAGCGGACGGAACCGTTGCAATCCAGCCGTTGCGCAGCCTACTCCCAATGGATGAGCTCCCGTTTTGCTATGCGAATCTGAAAGATTTTGAGCACCGGATTATTTATTATGAATCCAGCCGTGGCTGTCCGTTTAACTGTAGTTACTGTCTGTCTTCTGTGGATAAAAGGTTGCGTTTTCGGAGTTTGCCGCTTGTATACAAAGAACTGCAGTTTTTCATTGACGCGAAGGTGCCGCAGGTAAAATTTGTGGATCGTACGTTTAACTGCCAGCATGAGCATGCCATGGGAATCTGGAAGTATATCAAAGAACACGATAATGGTATCACGAATTTTCATTTTGAGATTTCTGCGGATCTGCTCAGAGAGGATGAACTGGAGCTGATCTCTGACATGCGTCCGGGACTGATCCAGCTGGAAATTGGTGTACAGTCCACAAACGACGTGACGATTCGTGAAATTCATCGAACAATGCGTCTGGAAAAAGTGTACCATGCAGTGAACCGGGTAAAAGAGGGGAAAAATATTCACCAGCATCTGGATCTGATCGCAGGACTGCCGTTTGAGGATTATCAGAGATTTCAGCAGTCTTTTGACGATATTTATGCGCTGCATACGCAGCAGCTTCAGCTGGGCTTTTTAAAAGTGCTGAAAGGTTCTTATATGTATGAACATGCAGCGGAATACGGTCTGGTTTATCGCACAAAGCCGCCGTATGAGGTGTTGGAGAGCAAATGGGTTTCCTATGATGAGATGCTGGAGATTCGGCTGGTGGAAGAAATGCTGGAGCTTCATTATAACAGTGGTCAGTTTCTGACTTATCTGGGCATTCTGGAGCAGCAGTATGACAGCGCCTTTCAGATGTTTCTGGATATGGGACATTACTATAGAAGTAACGGGTATCTGGACTGCAATCACAATCGTGTCCGCCGGACGGAGATCGTGCTGGATTTTGCGGTATCTGTGGATCCGCAGCGGAGAAATGTTTACCAGGAAGCGCTGATGTTTGACCTGTATAAAATTGAAAAATCAAAGAGCCGGCCGGCGTGGGCGCCAGATCTCGCACTGGAGAAGAAAAAGACATCCAGATACCTGCGTTCTCAGGGAATGGAGAAAAAATACTGTCATCTGGAACGTTTTTACTGGCTGGATGCGGAAGGAAAGTATCGTCAGGATGGAGAACCGTTGTGGTTTTTATTTGACTATGAGACCAGGGATCCGCTGACAAATGAGGCGGCTATTACGGTGATCACAGAGGCACAGATGGAAGGAGAGACGGCATGAAACCAATGACGGAGCTGATTGCAGTTGACCTGGAAATGACCGGACTGCAGGTAAAAACAGACCGGATCCTTGAAATCGGCGCAGTGCGTCTCAGCCAGGGACAGATTCTGGATTCGTTTCAGACTTTTGTAAATCCGCATCGGAAGATCGATGAACGGATCACGGAGCTGACAGGGATCACATCAGATATGGTGGCGGATGCGCCGGAGGCGGAAGAAGCGCTGCAGAAATTTCTGGAGTTTGCAGGAGATGCGCCGCTGCTGGGACATAACGTGATCTTTGATTATGGATTTTTAAAACAATGCGCGGTCAATCAGGGGATTTCCTGGGATCGGGAAGCCATTGATACGTTAAAAATTGCCTGGAAAGTTTTGAAAGAACCGGAGAAAAAGTCATTAGAAGCGCTGTGTGACTATTTTCAGATCCACAGGGATCATGCACACCGCGCTGTGGACGACGCCCGGGCAACGGCGGAACTGTTTTTCCTGCTGCAGGAAGTGTATCAGGAGGCGGAACCAGGACTTTTTGTGCCGAAATCGTTGAATTACAAAGTGAAAAAGCAGGGACCACTGACTCCGGCGCAAAAAAGAGACTTGAATCATTTGCTGATTTATCATAGAATAGAATCTGATATCGAAATTGACAGCCTGACAAAGGGTGAAGCATCGCGTATGATTGACAAAATTTATGCGAAGTATGGAAGAATTCCGAGACAGGAGGGCTCAGAACATGTATAAAAAATCAAAGAAAAAAAGAGTGCTGGCCTCAATTGTTGTAATCATTGTGCTCGTGGCCATGATTGTAACAGGAATATTATCCGCACTGTTAATATAGAAAGGTGAACATAGAATGAAAAAATGGATCAGAGTATTACCGGTGCTTGGTGCGGCAGTACTGCTGGCAGCAGGAGTCGGTCATCAGACTGCTCAGGCGAAAAAAAGTGAAAATTCTGTCATCGCTGACCGTATTTTTATCGGTGACGTGGCAGTGGGCGGAATGACAAAAGAAGAAGCAATCAATGCTGTTCAGGATTACGTGGATGGTCTGGCTGATCAGACCGTTGCGCTGACGATCAATGACGTATCTGTGGAAGCGACAGCAGAAGATCTGGGCGTATCATGGAAAAATCAGGAGAGCGTGGATGAAGCCGTTGCATACGGAAAAAGTGGCAACCTGATCGCCCGTTATAAAGCAGGCAAAGATCTGGAACATGAGGATAAAGTATTCCATCTGCCATTGACGGTTGATTCTGAGAAAACAACCGCATACTTGGAAGAACATGCATCTGAGCTGAACCGGGATGCAGTAGATTTCGGACTGACGAGAGAGAACGGTTCGTTTCAGGTGATCGATGGTCAGGATGGTATCGTTGTGGATGTGGCGAAATCTGTGGAGGCGATCGACGAGAGTCTGCAGGATGGCTGGAAAGAGAACAATACCGTGGAACTGACGGCTGAGGTCAGCAAACCGAAGGGATCCCGGGAGGAACTGGAAAAAGTAAAAGATGTACTTGGTACATTTACCACGAATTATGCATCTTCCGCATCCGGCAGAAAGGCGAATATTGCCAACGGAAGTAAGAAGATCAACGGCAGCGTAATTTATCCGGGAGAAGAATTTTCTGTATACAATACCGTTTCCCCGTTTACTGCAGAGAACGGTTACAAACTTGCCGGTGCATATGAAAATGGAACGACGGTAGATGCCTATGGTGGTGGAATCTGCCAGGTGTCTACTACTTTATATAATGCGGTGATCCGGGCAGAACTGGAAGTGACAGAGCGTTCCGGACATTCCATGATCGTAAATTATGTGGATCCGTCCGCAGATGCGGCCATCGCAGGCGAATATAAGGATTTCAAATTTAAAAATAATACAGAAGCTCCGATCTATATCGAGAGTTATGCAAGTGGATCGAATATCTCATTTACCATTTACGGACAGGAGACAAGGGCTGCAAACCGCAAGGTATCCTTTGTAAGTGAGACTCTGAGTACGACAGAAGCGGGCGTTAAATTCCAGGAATCTTCTGATGCGGTTGGAACGATCAGTAAAACCCAGAGTGCCCATACCGGGAAATCTGCCCGTTTATGGAAAATCGTGACCGTAGATGGTGTGGAACAGAGCAGGGATGTCTTTAACAAGACCACATATAAGGCGTCACCGGCGATTTATTCCGTAGGAGTATCTTCTTCAAATGCAGAAGCTACAGCTGCTATGAAGACTGCCATTGCGACACAGGATGAGGCAACGATCCGTGCAGCAGCAGCGCAGTGGAAAAATGCGGCACAGCAGCAGACAACAACGGATCAGAATGCAGAACAGACAACAGATCAGGCGCAGCAGGGACAGACGCAGGATCAGGCAGAGCAGGGAAGCGATGCGGCTGCGCAGCAGGATCAGTCTGCAGGGCAATAAAAAATAACGTGACAAGGCTGTCCAACAAGACAGCCTTTCCGTGCATTTACTAATTTTGCATGCGAGAGTGTGTGATAGTACAATTTCTTGAAATTATAAGGGATAAATCATCAATATGAAACAGGGAAAAATAGCAGAGAGCGTTTTAAAACGTTCTATATTAAAACAACTGCATTTGAAACGCCCGGATGTACTACTGGCCGCGGGAGTCGGCGAGGATTGTGCGGCAATTTCCGTGGCAGAGGATGAAGCAGTAGTGCTTTCTTCTGATCCGGTGATCTGGCGTGATTCGCTGGATGGCCGTTGTGCGGTGCATGCCAATTTGAACGATCTGGCAGCTGGAGGCGCAGAACCGGTGGGCCTGATGCTTACCGCATTACTTCCGCCTGAGGTGGAAGAGCCGGAAATGCGCAAAATGGTCCAGATGATTGCAAAAGAGTGTGAACCATTACAGGTACAGGTCCTGGGCGGACATACGGAAGTGACCGATGCAGTAAAACGGCCGGTGGTTTCCATTGCGGCGGTGGGAAAAGCAAAGAAGGGAATGCTTTCCACCACGGCAGGAGCGAGACCGGGTGATGACATTGTCGTGACAAAATGGATCGGCCTTGAGGCGACGGCGAAGCTTGCCCGCAGCCACAGGGAAGCACTGTTATCACGGTATCCACAGCATTTACTGGATAACGCAGAGCGGTTCGAACAGTATTTTTCCATTATTCCGGAGGCCGCTACCGCCATGAAGTCTGGCGTGAGAGCCATGCATGACGTGACCACGGGCGGTATTTTCGGAGCTTTGTGGGAACTGGCGGAAGCTTCTGGCGTCGGACTTGAAATCGAATTAAAGAAGATCCCGATTCGACAGGAAACAGTAGAAATTTGTGAATTTTTTGACCTCAATCCATATCAGATGGGATCCACCGGCAGCCTGTTACTGGCGGCTGAGGATGGCAATCGTCTGGTGATGGATCTGAAACAGCAGGGAATCCCGGCTGTCGTAGTCGGAAAGGCGACAGCGGACAATGACCGGGTTGTGATCAATGAGGAAGAACGCAGATTCCTGGAGCCACCGCGAGCGGGAGAGCAGATATACTAAGTCTTTTTGGAGGATTCTACAGAAAACTGTATGAAGCAGAGTTGAAAAAGACTTGGCAGTGTCTGCGAGCAGAAAGAAGCAAGAATGTCGAGAATATTCTTGAATATCGTTGAGAAATGTGAAGGAGAAACTGACAATGCGTGAAAAAATTTTAACTTTTATAGAAAAAAACAGCCGTATTGATATCAAAGAACTGGCAATCATTCTCGGAGAGGATGAAATCAGCGTAGCAAACGAACTTGCTGCTATGGAAGCAGACCATATTATCTGCGGATATCATACACTGATCAACTGGGATAAGACAGATATTGAAAAAGTAACCGCTCTGATAGAGGTAAGCGTTACCCCGCAGAGAGGACAGGGATTTGACAAGATCGCAGAGCGTATCTACAATTACCCGGAGGTAAATGCCGTTTATCTGATCTCCGGAAGCTACGATCTGCTTGTAACCATCGAGGGACGTACCTTGCGTGAAGCAGCACAGTTCGTATCAGACAAACTTTCAACCCTTGATTCTGTACTGAGTACCAAGACCAACTTCATTTTGAAGAAGTACAAAGATCACGGAACCATTATGGCAGAAAAAGAAAAAGATGAAAGGATGCTGATGACACCATGAGAAACCCATTATCAAAAGTAATTACAGAAATTGAGCCATCCGGTATCCGTAAGTTTTTTGACATTGTAAGTGAAATGAAGGATGCAATTTCTCTTGGTGTTGGTGAACCGGATTTTGACACACCATGGCATGTACGCGACGAGGGTATCTATTCGCTGGAAAAAGGAAGAACTTTCTATACATCGAATGCCGGTTTGAAAGAATTAAAAATTGAAATCGCTAATTTTCTGGAACGGAAATATGGTCTGGAATACGATTACAATGATGAGATTATGGTCACTGTCGGAGGAAGCGAAGCGATTGATATCGCAATGCGTGCCATGCTCGATCCTGGTGACGAGGTACTGATTCCACAGCCGAGTTACGTATCTTACCTTCCATGTGCAAAGCTGGCAGGCGGTGAGCCGGTTGTCATTGAACTGAAAGCAGAAAATCAGTTTCGTCTGACCAGAGAAGAGCTGGAAGCTGCAATCACACCGAAGACAAAGATTCTGGTACTTCCGTTCCCAAACAACCCAACCGGTGCGGTTATGGAGAAAAGTGATCTGGAAGCGCTGGTGGATCTTATCGTTGCAAATGACCTTTATGTTATTACCGATGAGATTTACTCTGAACTGACCTATACCGAGGACGGACATGTGTCCATTGCTTCTATGCCGGGAATGAGAGACCGTACCATTTATATTAATGGTCTGTCAAAATCTCATGCGATGACAGGATGGCGTATCGGATATGCATGTGGACCGCAGGTGATTTTACAGCAGATGCTGAAAATTCATCAGTTTGCTATCATGTGTGCACCGACTACCAGCCAGTATGCAGGTGTTTCTGCACTGAAAAACGGTGATGAGGACGTGGCACATATGCGTGACGAATACAATGGCCGCCGTCGTTATCTCATGCATCGTTTTAAAGAGATGGGACTGGAGTGCTTTGAGCCGTTTGGCGCTTTTTATGCATTCCCGTGTATCAAGGAATTTGGCATGACTTCCGATGAGTTTGCAACCAGATTTTTGCAGGAAGAAAAAGTAGCAGTTGTTCCGGGTACTGCATTTGGTGCCTGTGGTGAAGGATTTTTACGAATTTCCTATGCATATTCACTGGAAGCATTAAAAGAAGCATTAGACCGTATGGAGCGTTTTGTACAGAAGCTTCGTGCAGAGAAAAAGGAAGCATAGATTATGGCAAAATTGAACATTGTTCTGTATGAGCCGGAAATCCCGGCAAATACCGGAAATATCGGGCGTACCTGTGTAGCAACAGGTACACGCCTGCATCTGATCGAGCCTCTTGGATTCCGTCTGAATGAAAAACAGATCAAGCGAGCAGGTATGGATTACTGGAAAAATCTGGATGTGACAACTTATGTGAATTATCAGGAGTTTCTGGAGAAAAATCCGGGAGCGAAGATTTATATGGCAACCACAAAAGGACAGAATGTGTATACAGAAGTGTCCTATGAAGAAGACTGCTATATTATGTTTGGAAAAGAAAGCGCCGGAATCCCGGAAGAGATTCTTGCGCATAACAAAGACAGATGTGTACGGATTCCGATGTTGAGTGATATCCGTTCACTGAATCTGTCTAATTCTGTGGCTGTTGTGCTGTACGAGGCACTGCGCCAGAATAATTTTTCTCAGATGCAGCTGATGGGACATCTGACAAAATTTGATGACTATATTGAGTAAAAATCGTAACGGGCCTATTACTGTGGATGAAAAATTGGATATGTTTTTTCGTGAAAAATGATCTTTCTGAATGTGAACACAGAAAATAGTATTAATACGATAAAGAGGATTCTTACACATGGCATTTATTATGGCTGAAAAATTAAAACATAAATTTGTGCGCCGGGATGAGCAGGGCGAAGTGCAGGATGTAACGCTGGCGCTGGATGATGTGAATATCGAAGTGGAAGAAGGGCAGTTTATTGCTGTGTTGGGACATAACGGTTCCGGTAAATCTACTTTTGCAAAACATCTGAATGCATTGCTGACACCGAGTGAGGGAACTGTCTGGGTAGATGGGAAAGATACGGCGAAAGATGAAAATATATTGGACATCCGTAAGGAAGCCGGTATGATCTTTCAAAATCCGGACAACCAGATCGTTGCTGGCGTGGTAGAAGAAGATGTGGCATTCGGACCGGAAAATATCGGTGTTCCTACAGAAGAAATCTGGGAACGTGTCGGACACAGCCTGGAGGCTGTCGGTATGACGGCATACCGCTATCATTCCCCGAACCGTTTGTCCGGTGGACAGAAGCAGCGTGTTGCCATTGCCGGTGTTGTAGCAATGGAACCAAAATGCATCATTATGGATGAGCCGACAGCCATGTTGGATCCGAATGGTCGAAGAGAAGTTTTGAACACGGTACATCGGTTGAACCGACAGAAAGGTGTAACGGTAATCCTGATCACACACTATATGGAAGAAGTTATCGATGCGGACTATGTGTTTGTCATGGATGACGGACGTGTGGTGATGCAGGGAATTCCTCGTGAAATTTTTTCACAGGTAGACACACTGCTGGAATATGGACTGGATGTTCCGCAGATCACCCGTCTGGCCTGGGAACTGAAACAGGAAGGTCTGCCGCTTCCGGATGGAATTTTGAGCAGACAGGAACTGGTGGAGGCAATATGTCAATTAAAATCGAAAACCTGAGTTATACGTATGCACAGGGAAGTGCGTATGAGATACATGCGTTAAAAAACTTAAGTCTCGAGATTGCCGATGGCGAATTCGTGGGAATCATTGGACATACTGGTTCTGGAAAATCAACGCTGATCCAGTTGCTGGATGGACTGATCAAGGCAGATGAGGGGCATATTTATTATAACGGTGAAGATATTTACGCACCGGGATATTACCTTCGTTCCCTGAGAGGAAAAGTCGGACTGGTATTTCAGTATCCGGAGTATCAGCTTTTTGAGACAACCGTATTAAAAGATGCTGCTTACGGTCCGCAAAATCAGGGATTTTCCGAGGAAGAGGCACTGGAGAAAGCGAAAGAAGCGTTGATCCGGGTAAAACTTCCGGAAAAGTATTGGGAAATGTCACCTTTTGAACTTTCCGGTGGACAGAAACGCCGTGCAGCGATTGCAGGTGTCATCGCCATGAACCCGAAAGTATTGATCCTGGATGAGCCGACGGCCGGTCTGGATCCAAAAGGAAGAGATGAGTTGTTTGATCTGATCCGAGATCTGCATGAAAAAATGGAAATGACCGTGCTTCTGGTATCCCACAGTATGGAGGACATGGCAAATTATGTACAGAGGATTGTGGTATTGAATCACGGTACACTGATGCTGGACGGCACACCGGCGGAAGTTTTTTCCCATGTGGAGGAACTGGAGCAGGTGTCACTGGCTGCACCGCAGGTTACTTATCTGATGAAAGATCTGGAAAAAGCCGGATTTGCAGTGGATACTTCGGTAACAACCATTGAAGAAGCAAAGAAAGAGATTATGAAATTATGCTAAAGGATATTACACTTGGACAATATTATCCAACAGAATCTGTGATCCACAGGCTGGATCCCCGGGTGAAACTGCTGGCGACGCTGATGTATATCGTGTCTCTGTTTCTGTTTCATGATTTTGTGGGATTTATCGTGGTGACATTATTTTTGCTTGCTGTGATCCACATGTCACATGTACCGTTTTCCTTCATGCTGAAAGGTGTGCGGGCAATCTGGATTCTGGTGGTCATTACTGCCGTTTGTAACCTGTTTTTTACACAGGGACCGGAGACCTATTTTGCATGGAAATTTATCCATATCACAGATCAGGGCGTCAGCAATGCCGTGTATTTTACCATCCGACTGGTATATCTGGTTGTAGGTACCTCGGTAATGACGCTGACAACGACACCGAACAAGTTGACAGATGGTCTGGAGGAAGGCTTAAAACCATTGTCAAAAATCGGAGTTCCGGTGCATGAGATTGCCATGATGATGTCCATTGCCATGCGTTTTATCCCGATTCTGGCAGAGGAAGCGGACAAAATCAAAAAAGCGCAGATGGCAAGAGGAGCGAATTTTGAAGAGGGTAATATCATTCAGAGAGCCAAAGCGATGGTGCCGATCCTGGTACCGCTGTTTGTGTCTGCGTTCCGACGTGCCAATGATCTGGCAACGGCCATGGAAGCGCGCTGTTATCACGGTGGCGAGGGCAGAACAAAGATGAAGCCACTGCATTATATTTCTACGGATTATAAGGCGTATGTGGTGATGGTGTTGTATCTGGCGGTCATTGTTGTGATACGGGTCTTTTTATAAAATTTTGAAGAGAGATTGTAATAAATTTTATAGAATAAAATTGAAATAATGAGGAAACTGTATGGATTCAGTGAGAAGAATATATCGGGTGAGAGATGACGTAAACTTTTATTAGGAAAGCAAAGTTATTCTTGAATCAAACACAGGAAAGTCTGTGAGATATGTTTGTCTGATTGAATTTATACAGTTTTTTTGTAGGTTATAAATCATATTTTTCGCATGAAGAGGGAGGCGTTTGGTGTGAAACGAGTGAAACTTGTGGTGGCTTATGATGGCACCAATTATTGTGGATGGCAGGTGCAGCCAAACGGAATTACGATAGAGGGCGTTCTGAATCGGGAACTGAGTAAATTATTGAAGGAAAACATCGTGGTGATCGGTGCGAGCCGTACCGATTCCGGAGTACATTCCTATGGAAACGTGGCAGTATTTGATACAAATGCACGGATGCCGGCGGAAAAGATTTCCTATGCGCTGAATCAGCGTTTACCAGATGATATTGTGGTGCAAAATTCCAGTGAAATCCCATTGGACTGGCATCCGCGTCACTGCAACAGCCGCAAGACCTATGAATACCGTATTTTAAACCGTGAATTTCCGATGCCGCAGAGACGTCTGGACACCTGGTTTGTGTATCGGAAACTGAATATTCCGGCGATGTGTGAGGCGGCAAAACAGTTCGAGGGGACACATGATTTTAAAAGTTTTTGTTCGGTAAATACTGCAGTGGAGGATACGACCCGCACAATATATTCCTGTGAGTTACAACAGGATGGCGAGTTGCTGACGATTCGAATCACCGGAAGCGGTTTCCTCTATAATATGGTGCGGATCATTGCGGGAACGCTTTTTGATGTGGGAATCGGTAAGATTGCATCGGAGGATATCCCGGCGATATTAGAAAAAAAGGATCGAAAAGCAGCGGGACCGACGGCTCCGGCGCATGGCTTGACTATGATTGGGATTGAGTATGAGATTCCGCCGGAGAGTTTGATGGAATAATCGAGGTATGGAAAATGAGTGAAAATAAAAAATGTGTATACTTTACAAGACATGGACAGACATTCTGGAATGTAGAAGATAAAATCTGCGGTTCCACGGATATTGCATTGACGGAGTATGGTCAGGAGCAGGCGGTTGCACTTGGACAGAAGATTCTGGAAGAAGGATTGCAGATTGATGAGATTTTGTATTCGCCATTAATACGTGCAGCAGATACCGCCAGACATATTTCTGAGATCACAGGAATTCCGGCAACCGAAGAACCGCGTTTGAAAGAGCAGAATTTTGGAAAATATGAAGGCACTTCACCGAGAAATGCATTGGAGTTCCAGAAAGCAAAAACAAATTTTATCTGCAGTTACGAGGGCGGCGAAACGATGCTACATCTTTGCCAGAGAATTTACAACTTGCTGGACGACCTTAAAGAGCGGAACGATGGAAAGACATATCTGCTGGTGGCGCACAATGGTATTTCAAGAGTGATCGAATCCTATTTTCATGATATGACCAACGAAGAGTTTGCAAAATTCGGAATTAAAAACTGTGAATTGAAAAAATATGAGTGGGTGTAATCATCAAAAACATGAAAATGCACTTGCTCATCATAGGTTTTTCAGTCTATCTTCGGGTAAGCATGAACGTTATTTGAAGGTACATGATAAATGAAATGAATAGCATAATTTTATGGAAAAAATCGTTGACACAGGCAACTCGCTGTACTATAATATACAAGTCTGACAAAGAGTGTTTTTTGTGTGCAAAAAAGCATTTCATATATAGGCGGTCGGTTGGGACCCGACAGCAGGGCAGAGTTTTTGATGATTCTCCACAAGTCAGAGAAAACAAAACCCGGATAATGCAGACACATTATTCAAAATTAACAGGCAGGAAGCAGATGTGTCCGGACATTCACATTTGTGGAAGCCGCAAATTTATTCAAGGAGGAAAAATCAATGAATAACACATTCATGGCCAACCCGGACAAAGTTGAAAGAAAATGGTATGTAGTTGATGCTACAGGATATACATTAGGACGTTTATCTTCTGAAATCGCTAAGATTTTAAGAGGTAAAAACAAAGCTGTCTTCACACCGCACATCGATACAGGTGATTATGTAATCGTTGTAAATGCTGAGAAAATCAAAGTTACAGGTAAAAAATTAGATCAGAAGATTTACTATCATCACTCTGATTATGTAGGTGGAATGAAAGAGACTACATTAAAAGAGATGCTGGCTAAACACCCGGAAAGAGTTGTAGAGTTCGCTGTTAAAGGCATGCTCCCGAAAGGACCTCTCGGACGTCAGATGTACAAAAAATTATTTGTATACGCTGGACCGGATCACAAACATGCGGCTCAGAAACCAGAAGTTCTGACATTTTAATCGGTGAAGGAGGTAAATAATCATGGCTAATACTAAATATTACGGAACAGGAAGAAGAAAAAAATCTATCGCAAGAGTTTACCTTGTACCGGGTACAGGTAAAATCACAATCAATAAAAGAGATATCGATGAGTATCTTGGTCTTGAGACATTAAAAGTTATTGTTCGTCAGCCGTTAGTAGCTACAGAGAATGTTGACAAATTCGATGTATTGGTAAACGTTAAAGGTGGCGGTTACACAGGACAGGCTGGTGCTATCAGACATGGTATCGCACGTGCATTACTTACAGTAGACGCTGACTACAGACCAGTTCTGAAGAAAGCTGGATACTTAACACGTGACCCGAGAATGAAAGAGCGTAAAAAGTACGGTCTCAAGGCCGCACGTCGCGCACCTCAGTTCTCCAAGAGATAATTACGGAGAGACAACGAAAAAGATACAAACCCAGGAAATGCTTATATTTCCTGGGTTTTTCTTATGTCCGAAGATTTAAGGGACACCACAAAAAAGTACAAATTTCTGACGGTAACTAACACGTAACAAACAGGTAACTAACACTATATCTTGTTGATTGCTTCCAACAGTTCGGCAAGTTGGAAGTGTGTATACACAACTTCCGTTACGCCTTGTCCTTTATGTCCTACTATCTTTCGTGTCGTTCTTTCGTCAACCTTGGCAGCAGTCAAGAGTGATACGCAAGTGTGCCGTGTGTCGTGTGGTCGATGACCGTAAAATACAGGCTTTTTCTTATCCGGCTCTTTTACGAGCTTACCCATTCCGGCGTTAATGAGTAACGGTATCCAATAACTATCATAGTAATTACGATACTTGAAGGGTTCGTTTTCCGGCGTACAAATAAGGTAATCGCATGGACGGGATAACCAGTACTCAAAAAATGGTACAATTTTCTCGGCGATCGGAACGGAACGTATACCCGCGTCCGTTTTAGATTCCTGTACTTTAAACCAGCGTTCTTCTAAGTGCACGTTTTCCTTTTTCAGTTCCAACAATTCCCCGATACGGACACCTGTATAAATCAATATCAGCATAACCGTATAATACGGGTTGCCGTCCTTAAAGTTCCAAAGTGTTTCTATTTCCGCGTCGGTAAACGGTTCGCGTTTCATAGCGTTAGGATTTCCGGCTTTTTTGATATTCAAAAATTCAACCATATTTCTTTCTTTCGGTATGATTTCATGTATAACAGCATACTTGTACATAAGTCCAAGCATAACCTTTAATTTTCTGAGCGTCGGGGTATTCTTCCCGGATTCATCAACAACCATTTGCAAGTGATCTAATTTAACATCAACAAAACGCATAGAAGCAATTTTATCGCAGAGCTTCCAGGAAGCTTTATAACCTTTTACGTTGGATTCGCTGACGTTCGGAAAATGTTCATCACTCCAACGCTCATATACATCGGCAAAAGTAACTTTTGCGGCGTTTACGTCGTAAGGATTCGCGTTAAATTCTGCCAGGGCGGTAAGTGCTTCCTTCCTGGTAGCATAATAGCCGACGGTTATGTATAGCTGCTTCGCCTTCCCGGTATCCGGGTTAATATCCCAGCCTTTTGTTTTCTTTGCTACATAGGGTTTACGGCGGTTGCCGGAGAGCTTGTAGACGCTTCCGAAGCCGTTCGGTAGTTTCATATAATTACACCTTCCTTAAAAAAGGGTATAAAAAATAAGCCCTTTTTAAAAATATGGGCTTATGATATAATTATATTGCGTTTTGTTATATCTGTAAGCCCTTGTTTATAGGTATCGCGTAGCCGTTTCGGGTGGCAGCCCGGGACGGCTTTTTTAAGTGCGCCTTGCGGCGCACGTTTCTAACGGGTGAAAGTCCCTAATCC
>CAVEOS010000037.1:0-26312 GCA_963617435.1 Lachnospiraceae bacterium | reverse complement strand
GAGATAGCTCAGTTGGCTAGAGCATGCGGTTCATACCCGCAGTGTCGAGGGTTCAAATCCCCCTCTCGCTATTAAGTGCCTGTAGGTCTTTCCTACAGGTTTTTTTGTGCCTGAAAAGAGAATGATTGCTTCATAAGTACATTTGGCACATATAAGTAAGCGGCATCTGGTGAAAAGGCAGTGTTTTTGTAAGAAAAGGACTATCTGCTGACTTGCCAGTTTTTTGCGACTGGCGTATAATAAAAAGGCGTTCTGCAAAATAGAACAGTATGAAAAAATATGGGGTAAAGATAATATGGATCGTTATTTAGAAAATATAGAACATAAAGCAGCAGTCTTATGTGATGCATTGCCATACATTCGTGATTTTGTTCACAAGATCATTGTCATCGAGTATGACTGTGGAGAGTGGCTTTCCGGCATGCAGGAAAAGAAACTGATGAAAGACATTGTATTGCTGAAAAGTATTGGAGTGATTCCAATCGTCGTGCATCGTACACCGATGGGCGTGGATAAATTCCGTGAAAACAAACGAATTGCAAAATTGCTGGAGCTTTGCGACACAAAAGCACTCGGAATCTGTGGCGTGGACGTAGAGACACTTCAGATGACCATTGCCAACGATTATATTCCGGTTATCGTACCGAATGATATTGACAACGAGATGGAATATATTGATCCGAAAGATACTGCACTGGAGATTGCAGTTAAGATGCAGGCAGACAAGCTGATCTATCTGTCCCGTTATCCGGGCATTTATACTGATGAGACACGCAGTGATGTATATCCGCGTATTACAGCGGAAGAAGTAGAAGAACTCAAAAAGACAAGACACTTCCCGGAAGACTTCATGGACTACCTGAACCACTGCATGGATGCCGTACATCAGGGTGTAAACAGAGCCCATATCCTGGATGGAAGAATCGAGCATGTACTTCCAATCGAATTTTTCAGTATCGACGGGGCCGGAACAGTAGTCATTCAAGATGAACAGAAATTATATCAGCACGAATTATAGGCTTCAAGAAGGGCAACTATCACAGAAAGTTGATATAAACGAGAAAATAATGTTAATCTTGTTTTATTATGAACAAAAGTAGCTGATGATCAATGTTTGTCATTCGTCAAACAGACTGGCATGCTTATTGATGTGTAAACGGAAAAAGTCGGGGATTTTCCGAAAAAGTATAATAAAAAAACTGGGAGATTTTCCAATAAGTATATTAGAAAAAGCAGGAGGATCCTTCAAAAAGTACAATAGAAAAACTGGGGCATTTTTTCTTGGCAAGCGATTGTTAGTGGACAAGACAAAATGCCCCAGTTTTTCTTTCTTAACACCTAAAAAATCCTTCGGCTTTTTCTTTAAATATTTCAAAAATCCCCGACTTTTTCCTTAATAAATAAAATCCGAAAAATTCACGCCATATACTGCGCCAAATACGCCGCCAAAAATCCCATATGCCGTTTTCGGGCATCTTCAAACCCGGAAATTTTCTGCATCTCCGGCAGCGACGCCTGCAGATCTTCCGCCCTTGTAGACAACAGATAAGATTTAATGATCAGCTGATCCATCTGATGCCGCCTGTAATCATCCCCGGGCGTCGTATTTTCCCCAAGGACAGTCAGCTGTTCCCGCAGACTGCGCAGCATATCAAAGAGATACTGCATCTGCTTGGTCATCCGAACCGGAAAAACATACCGGTTGGAGAGCAGCGCAATTCCACCACCCAGCAGCGTGTAGATCAGACGCTGTCCAAGCACGATCGGAACACTGCTGTCAATAGACTGCAGCGCCAGGGCAGAACAGGTAATAAAAGCAACCGTTGGCCCATAACCATCCGCCGCATAGATCATAAAGTTCGCTACCGTCATAATGACCACTCTGGAACCAAAATCCGGGAAAATCGTAAAAAAGATAAAGCACAGCACAATACCGGCCATGGTTCCAAATACCCTCTGGCGCACCCGTTGCACAGTATGTTCCGTGAATGGGATCATCATGAAAAATACGGAAATAACCAGCCAGTAAATATTGTTGGACTGCCACAGGTAGGAAATCACCAGACACGGAGTCAGCACAATGACCTGCCGCAGGGCAAAACGCAGCCGCATATTTCGAATATCCGGTTTGCGGACTCGGAAATTCAGTCGGCGGTAATCAGAAGTTGGTTCGATCTCCTGAAATTGAGCCTTAAATTTCTTATATATATTCAGCGCATTCTGCCGATTATCTTCTTCTTCGACATGGTCAGTCAGATAATTTAAAATCTGAAATACAAGGACAAAACGGCAGTACCAGTTTGTTTTTCCCTTCATCCGCAGGGTTGCACGGTTGGCAGAATAAATTTCTTTACTGCATTTCTGGTTGATTTCACAAAGCTGTTTGTGCAGGGCAAAAACGTCTTTTGAAGAAGTGGCATTTCTTTTTGTTTTGAAAATAGCCGAATCCTTTTCGGAAGAAGCATGCAGGTTTTCTGAACGAGAAACACTGGAATCTTTGGCAGTATCTTCCGCCATGCATCCGTTTTGCATCAGTAACTCTTCACATACCGCAAACCCATCTGCAATCAGTGCTTTTAAGCGGTTCTGTCCGACGTTTTTTCTGGAAAGGATCCATGCAAATAAAAAAACGATTCCGAAGGAGGCCAGCAGGGCAAGCAGACGGTTCCCAAGTGCTGCCACGGTATGCACCGGAGCAATCTGGAAAAAGATCAGTGCCATGCCGGCCGGAAAATAATTATTGGGATTGTATTCGTCAATCAGCAGATCCGCGATCCAGAACAGTGCCACGGCATTGATCAGAATGCACAACGGCAGATTGATGACCGCCAGAAAAGAAAGCACGGCCATGATCATGTACACTGCAAAATTTCGGATCAGACACTCATAGTGGCTGCTCATATTCCGGTAGCGGAGAAAGGAGAGGGTCGCAAAAGGACCGATCATCGTATTTTCCATACCGAAAAAGAAATACGTCACAAAAAAGATCAATGTTGCGACAATGGTGGGGGCAATGGCTCCCTGTATCATTTTTTTCTGTTTTTCTGATAGTTTCAAAAAATCACCTCATATTAATATTAAGAAGAAAAAATCGGTAAGTCAATGGAAATTTCAGCTGAAGTGTGGTAAACTAAAAACCAAATAGGCTCTTGTTGTATGCATGCTTGTTTTGAACAGAACAGGAAAGGTGCAGCGGAGCAATGATCAGGAAAGAAAAGAGGTGCATATACGCATATGAGAATTGGAATGGGTTATGATGTGCATAAACTGACGGAAGGACGGAAGCTGATCCTGGGAGGCGTGGAGATTCCGCACAGTCTGGGACTTTTAGGACATTCGGATGCAGACGTATTGCTGCATGCCATTATGGACGCACTTTTGGGAGCGGCAGCGCTGGGAGATATCGGCAAACATTTCCCGGATACGGATGAGAAATACCGCGGCATTTCCAGCCTGAAACTTCTGGAGCATGTGGGAAATCTGTTGGAACAGGAGCATTATATTATAGAAAATATCGATGCCACCGTGATCGCCCAGAAACCGAAACTCCGCCCGTATATTGAACAGATGGAGCAGAATATCGCAGATACCCTTCATATTGCGAAAAACCAGGTAAATGTCAAGGCAACGACGGAAGAGCATCTGGGATTTACCGGCCGGGAGGAAGGAATTTCCGCCAATGCGGTCTGCATGCTGTCAACGATTTATGAAAACAGTGTGGCTGTGGGCGACAGTGAAGGCGGCTGCCCGGGATGCGGAGGCTGCCATTGAGTATGCGCCTGCGGTATCTGAGGCAGGAGGAAAAAGGGAAAAGCCGTGGGCTTTATGAAACCTGCTTTCCGGAAGATACTGCAAAATTTATTAATTATTATTATGAAGAAAAATGCCGGGACAATGAGATCATTGTGCTGGAAGATCAGGATCAGATCTGCTCCATGATCCATGCAAATCCTTTTCCAATCAGCTGCTGCGGACAGAGGACGGATGTGCATTATCTGGTGGCTGTGGCTACGGATCCAGCGTACCGCCGACAAGGCTGTATGCGGCATCTGTTGCAGGAATTGCTGCAGGAGGAACGAAAAAAAGGTGAGCCGTTTTCCTTTCTGATGCCGACGAATCCGGCTTATTATGAGCCTTTTGGATACCGCTACTGGAAGCATCAGCGGGTATGGGAGACGGAGGATGCGCAGACTGAAAAACTGCGTGGATATGTGTTGAAGCAGAAGAATTGTGCAGGGAATGTGGACAACAATGAACTGGCACAGATTTCAAATCAGATCCTGGATGAAAAATTTGACCTTTACATTCCGAGAAATGCATCGTATTATGAACGGATGAAGAAAGAACAGCAGAGTGAAGATGGAGCGGTGGTTCCGGTGTGTGATGGGAACGGACAGTTGTGCGGAAGTTTCTGTTATTCCATGGAGGACGGATTTGAGATTCGGGAACCGTTGTGGAAGGCAGAGGCCAGACTGCCGGGTGAATCCGAAAAGCTGTGTTTGCCAAAAGAGAGGGAAAACCCGTTGATGATGGGACGGATTTTGTATTTGCCTGCTTTTGTGAAAATGCTTCGCTTTGCGGATGCGTACGAAGAAACGCTGCAGATCAGGGATGAACTGTTACCGGAAAATAATGGCTGTTACCGGATTTATATAGATAGTACAGGTGGAACGGCAGAAAAAGTAGAACAATGCGAAAATGCCAGCGCCATGGACATAGCAATATTTGGTCAACAAATGTTTGACAGATTAAAGATATTTGTCAATGAGTTGGTCTGACCATGGAGGTAGAAAGATGTTAAAGTTTGAAGAAATTATCAGCAAATTCCAGATTGAAGGAGAGATTACCGATGTAAAACCTCTGGGACATGGTACGGTAAACCATACCTATGAGATCGTTTGCGGAGGGGAGCATTATGTACTTCAGGAGATGAATCATATCGTATTCAAATATCCGACGGAAGTCATGAATAATCTGTTCCTTGTGACAGAGTACCTCCATGATGTGATCGAGCAGGAGGGCCGGGATCCACAGCTGGAGGGACTGACCTTTATCCGGACGAAAGCCGGAAATCAGCTGCTGCAGACAGAAAACGGAAGTTATTTCCGTCTGTACCGCATGATCTGCTGCGGAGAGGAAATGAAGAAACCGACGACACCGGAGGAGGCCTATGAGGCAGCCAAAGCGGTGGGTGTTTTTCACCGAAGACTGCGTGAGTTTGACAGCAGCCAGCTTGGGGCTACCGTGCCGAAGCTGCATGATATGAAAAATGCGATGCGTCAGCTGCTGGATGCAGTCCGGGCGGATATCTGTTTCCGTACTACCGACTGCCAGGAACAGATTCAGTTTGTGCTGGACCGTTCCAAAAAGCTGAATGAGATTCAGGACGCGGTGGAGTCCAAACAGATTCCGAAACGTGTCACACACAACGATACCAGATACAGTAACGTGCTGATCGACAGCGATACAAAAAAAGAAATCTGCCTGATCGATCTGGATACGGTGATGCCGGGTGCATCTATTTTGGATTTTGGCGATGCGGTACGCGCCGGAGCAGCAACCTTTACTGAGGATGAGAAATTCGGCAATATTGAGCTGGATCTGGGACTGTTCCGCGGTTATGTGCAGGGATACTGCCATGAGATGGGACGCATCCTGACCGCAAAGGAAAAAGAACTGATGGTTTATGCGGTATGGCTGATGGCCATGGAGAGCGGTATCCATTTCCTGACGGATTACCTCAGCGGAGACCGGAATATCACGAATTTTTCCGATGAACGTCAGAACCTGTATCGTGCGGTTAATCAGTTTTTCCTGGTACTGGATATTGAGGAAAAGAAAGACCAGATGAACGAGATTGTGGCAGCTGTTCTGATGAAGAAATAGTAACTGAAATATATATGAGAAAGGAGAGCGGGGAAACCTGCTTAAATGGAATGAAACTTTACAATACACTGACAAAACAGAAAGAAGAATTTGTACCTTTACATGAAGGAAAGGTAAGCATGTATGTGTGCGGACCGACCGTATACAATTTTATCCATATCGGAAATGCGCGTCCGATGATCGTATTTGATACCGTGCGCAGATACATGGAATACAAAGGATACGAAGTAAATTATGTATCCAACTTCACCGATGTAGATGACAAGATCATCAAAAAAGCCATCGAAGAAGGACGTACTGCAGAGGAAGTTTCCCAGCAGTACATCGAAGAGTGCAAAAAAGATATGCACGATATGAACGTAAAACCGGCAACTACTCATCCGCTGGCAACACAGGAAATTCAGGGCATGCTGGATATGATCAATACACTGATTGAAAAAGGATATGCCTATGCGGCAGCTGATGGAACTGTTTACTACCGCACCAGAAAATTCAAAGATTACGGAAAACTTTCCCATAAAAATATCGATGATCTGGAAGCAGGACACAGAAATATCCAGGTAACCGGAGACCTGAAAGAAGATCCGCTGGATTTTGTACTCTGGAAACCGAAAAAAGACGGCGAACCGTACTGGGAGTCTCCATGGTGTCAGGGACGCCCGGGCTGGCATATTGAGTGCTCTGTGATGTCCAAAAAATATCTGGGCGACGAGATTGATATTCATGCCGGTGGCGAAGATCTGATCTTCCCGCATCATGAGAATGAGATTGCACAGAGTGAGGCAGCCAATGGCGTGCCATTTGCAAAATACTGGCTGCACAACGCATTTTTAAATATTGATAATAAGAAAATGTCCAAATCTCTCGGAAACTTTTTTACCGTAAGAGAAATTGGTGAGAAATATGACCTTCAGGTACTGCGTTTCTTCATGCTTTCTGCACATTACAGAAGCCCGTTGAACTTCAGTGCAGATCTGATGGAAGCTGCAAAGAGCGGTCTGGAGCGTATCGTGACAGCAGCAGAGAACCTGCAGAGATTATCCGGCAACACAACCGGTGGGCTGACAGAGTCAGAAAAAGAGCTTCTGACCCAGTCTCATGTATATCAGGAGAAATTTGAGGCTGCTATGGATGATGATTTCAATACTGCTGATGCGGTATCCGCAATTTTTGAGTATGTAAAATTCTGCAACACCAATGCATCCGGTGAGAGCAGCAAAGCATACATTGATGCATTATATGCAAAATTAAAAGAGCTGTGCGATGTTCTTGGAATCATTGTAGAAAAAGAGGCAGAGATTCTGGATGAGGATATCGAGAAACTGATCGAAGAGCGTCAGGCAGCAAGAAAAGAGAAAAACTTTGCCCGTGCTGATGAAATCCGTGATGAGCTCGCTGCAATGGGAATTATTCTGAAAGATACAAGAGAAGGAGTTACATGGAAAAGAGCGTAGATACAGCAGCACTGCCGATTTTTAGTGCAATCCGTGAAACATTTGACATTCCAAAAGGAGATATCCGTACCTATTCACCACTGACGCTGGCGTACATCGGGGATGGCATTTATGACCTTGTGATCCGTTCCATGATCGTGGCGCAGGGAAACACAAAGGCAAGCCAGCTTCATCAGCATACCAGTCATCTGGTAAAGGCACATTCCCAGTCTGCGATGATGAAGTACCTGCTTCCGGAACTTTCTGAGGAGGAAGAAGCCGTGTATAAGCGGGGGCGGAATGCGAAATCTCCGACTATGGCAAAAAATGCTAGCATGAGTGATTACCGCCGGGCCACAGGTTTTGAGGCTCTGATGGGTTATTTGTATCTGGCAGACCGGTTTGACCGGATTCTGGAACTTACAGTTCTGGGACTGGACGGTCTGGAGAAAGAAGAAAAGTTACATCATTAGTAAATAATAGCTTTTCAAAAAAACTGCAGGGATATGCAATGAGAATTTCCTGCAAGATCAGAAACAATCAGGAGAATATAAAGATATATGAGATACGAAGAATTAACCATCGAGGGCAGAAATGCGGTTCTGGAAGCATTTCGTTCCGGTAAGACCATTGATAAGGTATTTGTGCTGGAAGGCTGTCAGGATGGTCCGATCAAGACAATTTTAAGAGAAACAAAAAAACATGGTACCATGGTAAAATTTGTTTCCAAAGACCGTCTCGACAATATGTCTGAGACAAAGAAACATCAGGGTGTGGTCGCCTATGCGGCAGCATACAATTATGCGACAGTAGAGGATATTCTGGCAAAGGCTGAGGAAGCCGGAGAACCGCCATTTATCTTCCTACTGGACGGTATAGAGGATCCGCACAATCTGGGCGCAATCATCCGTACCGCAAACCTTGCGGGTGCACACGGTGTCATTATCCCGAAAAACCGTGCGGTTGGTTTAACTGCAACGGTAGCAAAAACTTCTGCCGGAGCGTTGAATTATACACCGGTGGCAAAAGTAACAAATTTAAGCGCAACCATGAAGGAACTGAAAAAACAGGGACTCTGGTTTGTATGTGCTGATATGGACGGCGAGGTGATGTACCGCCAGAATCTGACCGGACCGATCGGACTGGTGATCGGAAACGAGGGTGACGGTGTCAGCAAACTGGTGCGGGAAAACTGTGATTTTACTGCATCCATTCCGATGAAGGGCGATATCGATTCCCTGAATGCATCGGTGGCAGCAGGTGTTCTGGCTTATGAAATCGTGCGCCAGCGGTTACAGAAAAAATAGGGATTGCGTGGTATATTAGTTTATACGAATCAGAATGAATATCAGGTCTTGTATGTAGTTGACCTGAAGAAAAAGAATGGAATTATAAGAGATGAAAAGACAGTATGATGCCTTTACGGACGAAGAACTGATCGAACAGTTACGCGTGGGAGATTCCGGTGTGATGGATTTCCTGATGGAAAAATATAAATATCTCGTCCGCAAAAAGGCAAATGCTGTCTTTTTGCTTGGCGGTGATACGGATGATCTGGTGCAGGAGGGCATGATCGGACTGTTTAAGGCGGTGCGGGATTTTGATGACAGCAAAAGCAGTTTCTTTCACTTCGCGGAGCTTTGCATTGGCAGACAGATCTATCACGCCATTGAGGCGGCAGGAAGAAAAAAACATGGTCCCCTGAATGCATACGTTTCTCTGTCTGAGGAGGGGAAAGATTCCGATAATCTGTCCCTGGAGGAGAGCATCACGGTGCGGGAAGAAAATCCCGAGCAGATCCTGATCGACCGGGAGAGTGTGGACGCATTTCTGGAAAGCATCCATACCACCTTAAGTCCCATGGAAAATAAAGTGCTGGATGCCTATCTGGACGGCTGGAATTACCGGCAGATTGCTGAAAAGATGGGAAAAACCGAAAAATCCATCGATAATGCACTGCAGAGGATCAAAACCAAGGTGCAGAAACTCAGAGAATCCAGATAAAATCTATTTTTGATAATTCTTTAAAAGATGATTATAGTGCGCAGGAACATAGAATTGCTAATATTCAGATCCCATAATGGAAAGTGACAGGATCCAAAAACAGCTGAATGTGAGGCGGATTGAAGGTAAACAGGAAAAAGAGTGTCGTCAGGACGCATAGAAGAATGACAGCGGCCAAACTGGTGACTTTTAATGGTTTCTGCAGCAGTTTTGTGCTGATATAAAAAGTCAGAAAAGCACTGACAAAGAAAATAGCGATATCAAGTACGGTGAAACTTTTCCCGATGATTCCGGTGTAAGTGTAGAAACTGACCGGGATAAAGGCAAGTCCGCAGAAAAGCCCAAGGGTGCGTGCGGCCAGCAGGTCACGGGAGGAAGCACCGTATTTTTTATATTCTATAATGATAAAAATAAGCATGGGAAAAAAGAGCAGCTTCATGTGCTCCCAGGTGGATTCGTTCACGGCACTAAAGCATCCGACAATGGGATTTTGCCCGGACCAGTCAAAGGTGAAATGCAGCAGTGTGCCGAGGATGGACACAAAGAGGAACCCCCGGATATTGGATTTTTTCAAAAAGTTGTTGATAAACTGTACCATAAAAAATTGCCTCCATATACAAAACTGGAAAATAGTATTCTCTCCAGAAAGTATATGCAGACAATTGGATTTCAGAACAATATCTTTTGAAAAATACGCAAAACGGAAAATTCCTGAGTGAAACGTTTTGAAAAATAAAACAGAAAATCTCTGAAAAATATCTGTTTACAGCAACTCTCTGTAAACCCGCAGTGTATTTTTATAACATATTTTTTCTATCTGAGTCGGTGTCAAACCGGCTTTTTCCATTGCCTGAATGAGTTTTGACATAACGCTGCAGTCAGCAAAATCATCATAGACGGAAATGCCGTCGAAATCAGAGCCAAGGGCAACGAACTCTTCTCCACCGAGATTCATCAGATACTTCATATGCACCACAGCCTGATCCAGATAATTTTGTGAGTCAGCCGGTGTTCCGAGGAAATCCTGACAGAAGTTGATGCCGGTGATACCGCCGCGGTCTGCGAGTTTTCGGATCATGTCATCCGTGAGGTTGCGAAGGGCAGGGCAGATGCTGCGGGCATTGGAGTGGCTAGCCACAAATGGTTTTGTTGTGTGGTTTAATACATCGTAAAATCCTGCGTCAGATAAGTGGGAGACATCAATGATCATGCCGAGCTGTTCCATTTCTGACAGTATGGCAATGCCCTGTTCCTTTAAACCGCAGTTCTGACTGTCGGAATCAGAGGAATGATCTGTGCTGGAACGTGAAAGTTTCCGGTTTGGAAAACCAAGGGAATTTTCGTAATTCCAGGTCAGGGTCATCATGCGCATGCCAAGGCGGTATAACGTGCGGAGATATTCCGGTTTGCCTAGGGTGATCTCACCTTCCTCACCGGTCAAAAGCGCAGACATGACGCCGTCTGCCTGATTTTTTTTGATATCAGCCCAGGAGCGGACCGGACGGATCACATCCGTATGTTTTTTAAGTTCTGTGTAGAACAGGTCTATCAGCTCCAGTGCTTCCAACAGTGGATTTTCTGCCTGGGCGAGATTGACATAGGCCGCAAAATTCTGCAGCAGATAGCCGCTTTGCTGCATGCGTGGCAAAGTAATCTGATTTTTGGAATAATCCAGTCCATAGGGCTGCCCCTTCCGTTTGTTTTCGAGCATGACGGACAGTGTGTCGCAGTGCATATCAACGATATTCATGTAAAATCCTCCCTTATTACTCAGAAAGTTTTGCTAAAAAGACGTACTTATCTAAAAGTTTCTGAGATACATGTAATTTTCAGTTTGAAATATTTATTATACATTGTACCAAAAATAGTGTAAAATGGAACAAAAGAGTCTGAAGCAGAGGTTCAGAACAGAAAAATGGAGTAAATACAACATGAGAGATAAAAGAGAAGATAAAGCATTTTTTTCAAGAGTCGGCATCAGCTATTTTGTCATGGCGCTTCTGGTGACAGTGGTACAGACTGTGTTGTCCTTAATCATTGGAATCGTGGCACCGCAGCTGGTTTACTGGCCAATCACGAACTGGATCGTATCCCTGGCACCGTTGTATCTGCTTGGAATCCCGGTTTGTGCGCATCTGATGCGGTCTCTGCCGGCCATGCAGCTGTATCGCACAAAGATGGGGGCAGGGCGCTGGTTTAAGATTTTGTGTATCTGTATCTGTGTGATGTATGTGGGAAATATCATTGGAAATATCGTGTGTGCGCTGATCAGCCGCAGTACCGGACTGGATCTGTCCCTGGGGCTGGACAGTCTGATGTCCAATGGAAGCCCCTGGCTAAACCTGCTTTTTACTGTGATTCTGGCACCAATCATGGAGGAATTTGTATTCCGAAAAGTAATGGTCGATCGGACGATCGTGTATGGCGATAAGGCGGCAATTTTGTTATCCGGACTGATGTTTGGGTTATTTCACGGTAATTTTCATCAGTTTTTCTATGCCTTCGGACTTGGCTGCATTCTGGCCTATGTCTATATCCGCACCGGAAATCTGAAATACAACATCATGCTTCATATGACAGTAAATTTCCTTGGAGGATTCTTATCTTCCCTGCTGTTAGACCGCATGGATTATGCGTCCTGGGCGAGTGGAGATCCGTATGCAGGTGTTGATCTGATGTTCAATCATCTCGGTGCGATACTTGCACTGGCACTTTTGGAAATATGCATGATCGGCATGGCGATCGCGGGTCTGGTTTTACTGATCAAATCAGTGAAAAAAGTGGAACTGCGCTCCGGGGAGCGGGAGATGCCACGAAACGAGATGGCAGGAGCTATGTTTGGAAATCCGGGCATGATTCTTTTTATACTGATGTGCGTGGGACTGTTTGTGATTTCGATGATATAATGAGCGCAAGGGAGTCAACATGCTGGCATGATTGACGAGCGGCGAATGTCGATCATGGACTGGTTTTGTTCATGATATAATGAGTGCAAGGGAGTCAATACATTTTCTGGAAAAATATATCTGATGGACGAAATGTTTGAAAAATCAGATAATTCACGTTTTTTAATAAAAAAGACACATCGGAAAAGTATTGACATCACTGCGGAAATATTGTATAGTGTACAAGTCGGTGATTACTGAATTGCTGAACAGGCTGCCGTGGCACAGTAGGTAGCGCACCTCATTGGTAGTGAGGAGGTCACGGGTTCGATTCCCGTCGGTAGCTTTGAAACCGGAAACTGTAGAAAAAGCAGTTTCCGGTCTTTTTGTTTTACAGGAAAAAACATAGGAGAATAGGAAAATATGGCAGTAAATATTGATGAAATGACAAATGTGCTGGTAGTTTACAATACCGATGAGGCCAGCGAGGTGGAAACTCGCCTGCGTATGGAGAAAATTATGTGCGCCAGAAAGAAGATCGGATCCGGCAAGCACGGAAATTTTCTGATGTCGATGAATAATTACGGTGAGGAACTTTACGTTTATCCGGAGGATGAAGAGGCAGCCCGCACCGTGATCGAGAACTGGAGAAATGACAAAAAAGAGGAGCGGGAAAGAGCAGTGGCAGATGCGCAGTCAGAGACAGCAGAAAATAGAAGCAAAATGCTACTTCCGCGTATCGTTGCCGGTATTGCGCTGGTTGTGATCGTTGCTTTGTATGTTGCACGTTTGAGATAAAGTTTGAGAGAAGACTATGAATGATCTGCAGATAGAATATTTTCTGGCAGCAGCCAGAAACATGAGTTTTTCAAAGGCAGCACAGGAGTTGTTTGTATCACAGCCGGCCATCAGCCGTCAGATCCTGGCACTGGAGCAGGAACTTGGCTGCCCGCTGTTTGAACGACTGAACAGAGGAATCGCGCTGACAGCAAACGGTGAGATGTTTTATGATTTTTTTGAACGCTACCGGACAGAATTGTCAGATCTGAAGCTGAGGGCAAAATTATCTCTGGAAAATAAAAACCGGGTGATCCATCTTGGCGTGCTCAATAACTGGAATATTTCCGGAATTATTTTACCGGTACTACGGGAATTTGCCCGGCAATATCCGGATATCAAGGTGGAAGTTAACAGCTATGAGCCACGAAGTTCTCAGGAAGCACTGCAAAGTGGCAAGGAGGATGTGATCATCACCATCGAACCGAAGATTTTGAATATTCAGGGGATTATGCATGCGAAAGTGATCGATCTTCCAAGAGTTTTGATCTATAGTACGGCGAATCTGTCGGAGCCGGATAAAAAACTGACTCCATATGATTTTCGCGGGGATGAATTTCTGACGGTGTCAGGAGAGGGTAATGATTTTGTAACAGATCTGATCCGAAGTGTGTGCAAACCTTATGGTTTTACACCGAAGATACAACCGGTTCACAGTACGGATGCAATGATCATGGGGGTTCAGTGTGGACTGGGGGTGGCCGTGACAGATGCATGGAGCCGGGCACTGGATAATCCGGGATTTGCTTTCCTGACGTTGGAATCTACCCATCCGCTCAGCGTGGTGTGGAAAAATGAGGAGAAAGATCCGGCACTTGACTGTTTTGTGGAGTTGTTAAGAAACTCCATTCAGCAATATCATTGATTTCAAGAAATGACTCTTTGATGAAATGAAAAGAACGGATGAATCACTGATCCTGTAAAGTGATAGAAGAAGGAATGATTTGATATAACGAAATGGTTATGGCAATCCCTTTTTTATTTCTATTTGACGTATGAAAGAATGTGTTTTAAAATAAAGTCATCAAGAAAGAAGGAGGCAGAATTATGGCAGACAAATTTTATGCCAAGGGACCGGGAAACAATGGTTATATCAAAAACCTGGAAGTTCTCGATTTCAACCCTTGGAACGGTAAAAGCGGCGTTTTCCAGATGCAGGTTTATAAAACTGCTGAAGGAAAATACTATCTGTATGGTTCCTGTTTTGGCGGTACACAGAATGGTGTACTGATTGCCGATATCACAGATCCGGAGCATACCAGATTTGTAAAACATCTGCAGCTGTTAGATCCGGAAGAGTATCCGACTACCTCTACACCAAAGATTCAGGTAGCAGACGATCTTCTGATCTGTGCAATGACATCAGGCTCAGGCCCGGGTGCATTAGTAGAGCAGAGCGAACTTATGAACATGAAATGTCAGGCTGGTATCCAGATCTGGAGCCTGAAAGAAGATCCGGAGAACCCGAAATATCTGGGTTACTGGGATTGTGGAGTACCACACTCCATCGGTGTTCATCGTTTTATGTATAACGGAGGTCCTTACGTATATCTTTCCTGCGAATCCGAGCGTTTCGAAGGTATGATCATGCGTATCGTTGATATCTCTGATCCGACAAATCCACATGAGGTTGGTAACTGGTGGGCTCCTCATCAGTTCGTAGACGGATATCCTTGCAGAACTGTTGATCATCATGCAGGACATGTTCCGTCCTTCATGGACAAAGGATGGATGCATGGACCGCCATTCAGACGTGACGACGGAATTATGTTCTGTGGTTACGGCGGAGATGGTCTGTATGTTCTGGATGCAAAAGACGTGACTCGTCCGCATCTTTTAGGACAGCTGAAATTTATGCCGGCATTCTCTAGCCATCTGGCAGGAGCACGTACTCATACAGCATTACCGCTGCCGGGTCGTGATTTCTGTGTTGTTACAAACGAAGGCGAGAGATTCCAGTTCTTCCCGGAAGGATCTATCAAAGAGGCACAGGCTATGAATAACCTTCATATGGTTGATGTCAGTGATCCGACACATCCGACTCTGATCGCAGAGTTCCCGTATCCGGAAGTTCCGGAAGACTTCCCGTATCCAAACTTCAACGTAATGAACCTTGGATGCCAGGGACCGTTCGGACCGCACAACCTGCATGAGCCGATGAGCAACAAGCCATGGCTGGAGCAGAGAGGCGACAGAGTATACTGCTGTTACTTCGCAGCAGGTCTGCGTATCTATGATGTATCTGATCCTTACTACATCAAAGAGCTCGCATACTTTATCCCACCAAACCCGAACAAAAAACCGGAAGATTCCTTCTTCCCTGGATTACCGGGTCCACGTAACGCAATGACAGAAGATTGCTGCGTAGATGACAGAGGATATATCTATGTAACCTGCTTCGATGATGGTTTCTATGTATTAAAAAGAACCGGAGCAGCAGACAACTAAGGAAATACTGGACAACCAGTATTCCCTCAGTTGAGAGATTGCACGGATTTACAGTGGAAATTATTACTTCGTAAAGTAAATCCGGCAAAAAAACGCACAGGATGCGTTTCTAAAAAAATACTGACTTGTCAGCATTTCCTTGGTGACGAAAAGAGAATAGACGCTAAAACAACCCATTGTCGGGAGAAAATCCTGACGACGGGTTGTTTTTTTTCGCCGTATTGTGTATGATGGATAGCGAGAGAAAAAGTGATACGACAAGGAGAAAACAAAATGAAAAAAGAACCATTTGTTACCAAAGAGCAGATTGAGGAGATTGTGAAATCTTATCCGACTCCTTTCCATTTATATGATGAAAAAGGAATCCGCGAAAATGCGAAGGCAGTGAAAGAAGCGTTTGCATGGAATCCGGGCTTCCGTGAGTATTTTGCAGTAAAAGCTACTCCAAACCCGTTTTTATTAAATATCTTAAGAGAGTATGGATGCGGCGCTGACTGTTCTTCCATGACAGAGTTGATGCTGTCTCATGAGATCGGAATGTCCGGCGAGGAGATCATGTTTTCCTCCAATGATACACCTGCAGAAGAGTTTGCATATGCAAATGAAATCGGCGCAACCATTAACCTGGATGATTTTACGCACATTGATTTCCTGGAGAAAACAATTGGCAAGTTCCCGAAAACAATGAGTCTTCGTTACAATCCGGGCGGAGTGTATACACTGAGCAACGGTATCATGGATAACCCTGGTGATGCAAAATACGGTTTTACCAAAGAACAGCTGTTTGAAGGATACAAACTTCTGAAAGAAAAAGGCGTAGAGCGTTTCGGTATCCATGCATTCCTGGTAAGTAATACCGTGACAAACGATTATTATCCGACACTGGCTCGTACTTTATTTGAGTTATGTGTGGAGATCAAAGAAAAACTTGGCATCAAGATCAGCTTTATCAACCTCTCCGGCGGTGTTGGAATCGCATACAAACCGGATCAGGTTCCGAATGATATCCGTGTCATCGGCGCAGGTGTTCAGAAAGTATACGAGGAAGTGCTTGTTCCGGCCGATATGGGTGATGTTGCTATTTATACCGAGATGGGAAGATTCATGATGGGACCGTATGGCTGCCTGGTTACAAAAGCAATCCATGAGAAACATACTTACAAAGAGTATATCGGTGTGGATGCTTGTGCAGCAAACCTGATGCGTCCGGCTATTTATGGTGCATATCACCACATTACTGTTGCAGGTAAAGAGGATGCACCTTGCGATCACAAATATGATGTGGTTGGTTCCCTTTGTGAAAACTGCGATAAATTCGCAGTGGATCGCATGCTTCCGAAGATTGACATGGGTGATTATCTGGTAATCCATGACACCGGCGCACACGGATTTTCCATGGGATATAACTATAACGGACGTCTCCGCTCCGCAGAAGTACTGCTGAAAGAGGACAGAAGCGCACAGTTGATCCGCCGTGCAGAGACTCCGAAGGATTACTTTGTAACCTTTGACTGCTTTGATATTATCAAAGACCTGGTGTAATCTGGTATAAAATGGTGTAAAAAGTAAAGTTTTTCTTGCATTTTGTATACCTGTATGATATAATTAATGTGTTCGGTAAAAACTGGACACTTTGCCGCTGTGGCGGAATTGGCAGACGCACTTGACTCAAAATCAAGCGGGTAACTCCGTGCCGGTTCGAGTCCGGCCAGCGGCATTTTGATTAGAAGACAGGAAAGTGAATGCTTTCCTGTTTTTTAAAACTACAGAGAAATATTAATAGGAAATATAAAATATCTAATATCTGAAAGAATTGTAATGGTATTTTTAGTATAGGTGTTTATATTATATAGAGAAACTGAGAACTTAACGAAAAGCATCGAACGCAAGGGGGCGAAGGCATGATTGACAGAACTAACAGATATTATTTGACAACAGCGGAAATGCTCGTGATGCGCGCTATCTGGCTCGCAGATCACGATATGGTTTTAAGTGAAGTAGTAAAAGCCTGCAATGCAGTGTATGGAAAAAACTGGAAACCCCAGACAGTAAGTACTTATCTGAGTCATCTGGTTCAGAAAGAATTTTTACGTATGGATCGTAATGGCAAGATTTACAGCTATCATCCAATCGTAGAGGCGTCAGAATACATGAAATATGATGTACAGAATTTTGTGGAATTCTGGGGCATGACACCGGCAGAGATGATGAAAAATTATCTTGAAATCCGTGGATCATCCAAAGAAGAGCGTGATGAAGTGCGTGCACTGATCACAAAAATGGAAGAGTAGGGCAGCTGATAAAAAGCTGGATAGAATATAGAATTTAAGAAAGAAAAAGGTGCATAAAAAGTCAGGAAATCAGCGTTTCTTGACTTTTTTTCTATTTGCCATTAAAATGGAGTGGAAATTTTGACCAATGTAGAAAGATTACTTTAAAAGAAAGGCAGACTAATAAGAATGAAAAAAATTATCGTGGGGTTATTAATGACAGCGATGATCTGTTCTCTGGCCGCCTGTGGAGGAATGAATCAGACGGGAGCCAATGCAGATACATCTGCAGCAAATGAGACATCTGTTCTGCAGGAGGAAGGAAGTACTTCAGCGGAAGCGGAGAAAGAAGAAGCAGCTTATATGCCGGGACAGTGGGATGGAGTTGTATACACAAATACATCTCTTGGAATGAGTCTGACATTACCGGATGGATGGCAGATCGGCACACAGGAAGAAATTGATGCAGTAGAAAATGCCGGTCAGCAGGTGACTGGCAATGAGAGTACACCAGATGTAAGTACCTATGAGTTATATATTTACAATCCGAATACAGGATCAGCTATTGCGATGATGACAGAAGATCTGGCAGCATTTGGAGATGTGACGGCACAGCAGTATGCTGAGACACTTTCTGAACAGCTGTTAAGTTATCAGGATCAGGGAATCACATACAGCCTGAACCCAATCGGCACAAAAATGATCGGAAAGACAGAGTTTGTGTCTTTTGACGGAACGGCAGAGTATCAGTCAAACAATATCTATCAGTGCTATGCAATTGCAGAAAATGGTGGATGTATGATCACGATGATCATCACTGGACCTTCTGAGGCAGGGCAGGCAGAGTGCGAGAATGTCATTGCTTCTATTCAGGCCACAGAATAATGAGAACGCATTATGGCATAATTGATCTATGAATATGATTGATGAGAACCGAATGCTGAGTATAATTTGATTTATTGTGATAATAAAAAAGATGGAACAACTGTTTGAAAGTGATTCAGACGGTTGTTTCATCTTTTCTATATTGTTAAAAGTTTGCTATGAAATAAGTTGAGTTGGTTATCAACTTTTTATTTTTCGTATACGGTATAATGATATTTTCGCAACAATTCTACGGCATGATCATAAGCATCTGCCTCATAAAACTCCACCTGCAGAACACCCTGCTGGAATTCACGGTTGTGGATAATGCCGATGTTTTTGATATTGATGTTGTTGGAAGCCAGAATCGTAGCAATCGTAGCGATTCCTCCGGCTTCATCAATCAGGTCGCAGAACAGCTGGTAAACCGGGCGGATCGGACCGCGGTGGGAGATGTTGAAGGAATCACGGTATTCCTTGGCAGAACTGAAAAATTCTTTGATTTTCTCCGGATGGCTTTCTGCAATGGTATTCCGTGTCTGCTGTAAAGCATTGACGTAAGTGTCGATCAGTTCTAAGATCTGGTTTCGGTTTGCTACACAGATATTTTCCCACATGGTAGGATCTGAGGATGCGACACGGGTGATATCCTTGAAACCGCCGGCAGCGATGGTACGCAGCGTTTCGTCAGAGTCATCCAGATTTTTCACCAGATTGACCAGTGTGGACGCGATGACCGTCGGCAGATGACTGATGGAACCAACGGAAAAATCATGTTTTTTGTAATCCAGGATCAGCGGAACTGCACCGATAGATGCCACAAAGTGTTCGAATTCCTCTACTTTTTTAGGCGAAACTGTATGTGTCGGGGTCAGAATATAGTACGCATTTTCCAGCATGTAAGCGGTGGAATACTCGTAGCCTACGTGCTCCGTTCCGCACATGGGATGACCGCCGATAAAATGTCGTTCCAGATCCGGGTATTTCTGGATCTGCTCATGGATGCCGGTTTTGACACTTCCCACATCCGTCAACAGCATATCATCATGCAGAATGCCGGATAATTCCCGGACATAATCTGCATTGTCGAGAACAGGGGCACACAGATAGATATAATTACAATCGGAAAATCCTTTGCCTACCTGATCCAGTGCTTCTGTGATAATGCCTTCGGATAATGCGGCATCCAGAGTGACACGACAGGTATCATAAGCGACGATCTGAATGTCCGGATAGACGCGATGCACCGTCTTTGCTACAGAACCGCCGATATGTCCAAGGCCGATAAAGCCGATTTTTTCTGGAATCATAATGTACCCTCCTTCATAACGTTATTTAAAAAATGATTCACTTTATATGTCACCCTAAAAAGAAAACTCTTTTTTGAATACATTTAAAAATATATTTTCAAAGATATTCCGGTGACATCTTTTGCCATGATAACGCATTTATATGAAAAAGTCAACACTTTAAAGTGTAAAAGTAAAAATGAAAAATGACAAAAGGATGGATGGAACTGTTTTGAAAAAGTGTGCCATAGAGAAGTTTGGCCTGAGAATGGTGCTCGTTCAGAGAATTTCTTTGCATAGGAAGTAATTGTGAGAAAATATCGAGAAAACTTGTGCATTTTTTATAAAAAGGTTGCAAAAAAGAGAAAAGTTTAGTAAAATATAACCATGATTTTTTATGTATTGGAGGAAATGACATGAACGTTTATACTACTGACAAGATCCGCAACGTGGTTTTACTGGGACATGGGGGTTCCGGAAAGACAACAATGGTTGAAGCAATGGCTTACCTGTCCGGAATTACCAATCGTATGGGAAATGTGACAGATGGCAATACCATCAGTGATTACGATAAAGAAGAGATCAAACGTGGTTTTTCCATCAGCACTTCTGTAGTCCCAATCGAGTGGAGAGAGACAAAGATCAATCTGCTGGATACTCCAGGATTTTTCGATTTTGTCGGTGAGGTAGAAGAAGCAGCAGCTGCAGCCGATGCGGCAATTATTGTGGTAAATGGTAAGGCCGGCGTGGAAGTCGGTACACAGAAAGCATGGGAGATCTGTGAGAAATACAATCTTCCGCGTATGATTTGGGTTACAAATATGGACGATGACAACGCAAGTTTCCGTCAGGTAGTCGTAGATCTGCAGGAATTATATGGAAAGAAGATTGCTCCGTTACATTTACCGATCCGTGAGAACGGACAGTTCGTAGGCTATGTCAATGTCATTCAGATGAAAGCAAAACGCTGGAAAGAGGACGGAACTGTTGATAAAACTGATGTCCCGGATTACTCTTTCGAAAACCTGGAGATTTGCCGCGAAGCTTTATTAGAGTCTGTAGCAGAGACAAGCGAAGAATATATGGATCGTTACTTCTCCGGCGACACCTTCTCCGAGAATGAGATCCGTCAGGTATTACATACCAACGTATGCGATGGCAGCATGGTTCCGATTTCCATGGCTTCCGGCACAATGGCAAAAGGTATCTACACCTTACTGGATGATATCGTAAAATATCTGCCAAGCCCGGAGAAAAAACAGTGCAAAGCCATCAATATCAAGACAAATGAAGTATACGATGCAGACTTTAACTTTGCAAAAGCAAAGAGTGCCTATATTTTCAAAACCATCGTGGATCCGTTTATTGGAAAATACTCTTTGATCAAGGTTACATCCGGTGTTATCAAGACAGACGATGTGATGTACAACGAAGAGCACGGTATGGATGACAAGATCGGAAAATTATATGTACTGCGCGGCAACAAAACGGAAGAAGTACCGGAGTTACATGCCGGTGATATCGGAGCGCTTGCAAAATTAAATAAAGTTGTGACAACCGATACCCTGTCCACAAAGGCAACACCGCTTACCTTTATCAAGACAGCTGTATCCAAACCATATACATACATGAGCTACAAACCGGTAAACAAAGCCGATGTGGATAAAGTTTCTCAGGCATTACAGAAAATGATGCAGGAAGACCTGACACTGAAAGCAGTCAACGACAGTGAGAATCATCAGTCTCTGTTGTATGCTATCGGTGATCAGCAGCTGGATGTAGTTGTAAGCAAATTAAAAGAGAAATACAAAGTTGAGATCACATTGGAGCAGCCGAAGGTTGCATTCCGTGAGACCATCCGCAAGAAAGCAGATGTAGAGTACAAATACAAAAAACAGTCTGGCGGACATGGACAGTATGGTCACGTTAAGATGACATTCGAGCCATCCGGCAATCTGGAAGAGGCGTATGAATTTGACCAGATCGTAGTCGGCGGCGCTGTTCCGAAGAACTACTTCCCGGCTGTAGAAAAAGGTATTCAGGAATCCGTAGAGCGCGGACCGCTGGCAGGTTACCCGGTAGTGGGTGTAAAAGCCGTATTATACGATGGATCCTACCATCCGGTAGATTCCTCTGAGATGGCATTTAAGACCGCAGCAATTCAGGCGTTCAAAAAAGGATTTATGGATGCTTCCCCGATTTTATTAGAGCCAATTGCTTCAGTAAAAGTATTGGTACCGGACAAATATACCGGTGACATTATGGGAGATTTAAATAAACGCCGTGGCCGTGTACTTGGAATGAACCCGGTAGATGGTGGCAAACAGGAGATTATTGCAGATGTGCCGATGTCCTCACTGTTTGGTTACAATACAGACCTTCGTTCCATGACCGGCGGCAGCGGAACTTATGAGTATGAGTTCGCACGCTATGAGCAGGCACCGTCTGATGTACAGGAGAAAGAGGTGGCAGCGAGAGCAGAATAAAATTTAATATGTAAAAATTTAAATTTAATATGTGAAGAGAAATCGGAAGAGTTTACCTCTGCAGCTAATAATCGCTTGCCGAGGAAACCTCTTCCGATTTCTCTATTTCAGTAGTGAAAGAGTATTTAGATGTTAAATGATGAAAGTTTACTGAGGAAAAATCTCCTGAGTTCGCTATTTAAGTAGTGGAAAAAAATCCCTTTTTACAGGATATAGGCTAACAATCGCGTGCCGAAACCTTGACAAATGCAGTGGTTGTGTTAAAATTTCTACAGACTATGTCCACGAATGAGAAAGAGGGACAATCTGTTAGGAGGAATGAAAATGGCTGTACCGTACAATCACAGAGAGATTGAACAGAAATGGCGCAAAATCTGGGAAGAGCACCCGGTTAATGTAAATGATGGTAAGAAACCGAAATACTACTGTCTGGATATGTTTCCGTATCCGTCAGGTAATGGTCTGCATGTAGGTCATTGGAGAGGATACGTTATCTCCGATGTATGGAGCAGATATAAAATGCTGAATGGATATTATCTGATTCATCCGATGGGATGGGATGCATTCGGACTTCCGGCTGAGAACTACGCGATCAAGATGGGCGTACATCCGGAGAAATCCACAGCTGAGAATATTGCAAATATCAAACGTCAGATCAAAGAGATCGCTGCTGTTTATGACTGGGATATGGAAGTAAACACAACTGATCCGAATTTCTATAAATGGACACAGTGGATTTTTGTAAAAATGTTCAAAGCAGGCCTTGCTTATCAGAAAGAGATGCCGATCAATTGGTGTCCGTCCTGTAAGACAGGTCTTGCAAATGAGGAAGTTGTAAATGGTAAATGTGAGCGTTGTGGCGCTGATGTTACCAAGAAAAACCTGAATCAGTGGATGTTAAAGATCACAGCATATGCTGACCGTCTGTTAGATGACCTTGACAAACTTGACTGGCCGGAGAAAGTTAAAAAGATGCAGACTGACTGGATCGGTAAGAGCCACGGTGCAGAGGTTAACTTCAAAGTTGAGGATACAGACAAAGAGATCACTGTATACACAACAAGACCAGATACTTTATATGGTGCTACTTTCCTTGTTCTGGCTCCGGAGCATGCAATGGCAAAAGAGCTTGCAAACGATGAGAGAAGAGCAGCAGTAGAAGATTATATTTATCAGTCTTCTCTGAAATCTTCTGTAGATCGTCTGCAGGACAAAGAGAAAACAGGTGTATTTACCGGAAGTTATGCGATCAATCCGATCAATGGTGCAAAAGTACCGATCTGGCTGTCTGATTATGTATTAGCTGACTACGGTACAGGTGCAATTATGTGTGTACCGGCTCATGATGACCGTGACTTCGAGTTCGCAACCAAATTCAATATTCCAATCATTCAGGTTATCGCAAAAGATGGCAAAGAGATCGAGAATATGACAGAAGCTTATACCGAAGCAAAAGGAACCATGATCAACTCCGGCGAGTGGAACGGAATGGAATCTTCTGTACTGAAGAAAGAAGCTCCGCACATCATCGAGGAGAGAGGCATTGGTAAAGCTACCACAAACTACAAACTGAGAGACTGGGTATTCTCCCGTCAGCGTTACTGGGGCGAGCCGATTCCGATCGTTCATTGTCCGGATTGTGGACCTGTTCCGGTTCCGGAAGAAGAGCTTCCACTGTTATTACCAGAGGTTGAGTCCTATCAGCCGACAGGTACCGGTGAATCTCCATTGGCAGACATCACAGACTGGGTAAACACAACCTGCCCGTGCTGTGGAAAACCTGCAAAACGTGAGACAAATACTATGCCGCAGTGGGCAGGATCTTCCTGGTATTTCCTTCGTTATGTAGATAACAAAAATGATAAAGAACTGGTTTCCAGAGAAAAAGCAGACAAATATCTGCCGGTTGATATGTACATCGGTGGTGTTGAGCATGCTGTACTGCATCTGCTTTACTCCAGATTCTATACAAAATTCCTGTGCGATATTGGTGTGATCGACTTTGATGAGCCGTTCCACAAATTGTTTAACCAGGGTATGATCACCGGTAAAAACGGTATCAAGATGAGTAAATCCAAAGGAAACGTAATCTCACCGGATGATCTGGTACGCGATTACGGTTGTGATTCCCTGAGACTTTACGAGCTGTTCGTAGGACCGCCAGAACTGGATTCTGAGTGGGATGACAGAGGAATCGACGGTGTATACCGTTTCATCACACGTTTCTGGAAACTTGTACTGGATAACAAAGAAGCTGATGTCAAAGAGACAAAAGAGCTGGTAAAAGTTCGTAACAAACTGGTTTATGACATTACCACACGTCTGGAGAGTTTCAGCCTGAACACTGTTATTTCTGGATTCATGGAGTACAATAACAAACTTATCGATATGGCGAAAAAAGGCGGCGTAGACAAGAAAACATTAGAGACATTTGTCGTTCTGATGGCACCGTTTGCACCACATATCAGCGAGGAGCTGTGGAGCCAGCTCGGTCATGAGGATTCCGTATTCCATGAGACATGGCCGAATTACGATGAGAATGCCATGAAAGATGACGAGAAAGAGCTTGCTGTTCAGATCAACGGAAAGACAAAATGCGTGGTTACACTTCCGGCTGATGTCAGCAAAGAAGATGCCATTGCAGCAGGTAAGGCAGCACTTGGCGATAAACTGACAGGAAACGTGATCAAAGAGATCTATGTTCCGGGCAGAATCATCAACATCGTAGCAAAATAATCAATTCTAAATTTGAACTATGACTATAAGAAAAGGCATCCGTTTTATGGATGCCTTTTTCTGAATGACAGGAGATAGGAAACAAGAATGACGATCAATGAAATTGCAAAGCTGGCAGGGGTATCCAGGGCAACAGTTTCCAGATATCTGAATCAGGGATATGTCAGTGAAGAGAAAAAAGAAGCGATCCGCAAAGTAATTGAAGAAACCGGATATGAACCGTCGCAGCAGGCCCGCACACTGCGTAGCAAGATGACAAATCTGATCGGTGTGATTATTCCGCGGATTCAGTCAGAGGCAGTCAGCCGCATGGTAGCGGGAATCAGTGAAGTGCTTTCCACACAGGGATATGAACTGCTGCTGGCAAACACACAGAATGATCCGAAGCAGGAACTGAAATATCTGAAAATTTTCCGTAAAAACCGGGTAGACGGTATTTTATATATGGGAACCATGTTTTCTAAAGAGCATCTGCGATTGATGGAGGAATCCGATGTGCCGATCGTTGTTGTGGCACAGGAAGTAGAAAAGTACAGCTGCGTCTATCAGGATGATTACCATGCAGCTTGCGAACTGACGAAAGTGCTTGTGAAAAATGTGGAGCATTGTGGATACGTTGGTGTGACGACAAAAGATAAGGCAGTGGGAGATGCCCGTAAAAAAGGATATCTGCAGGCGATGCGTGATCTGGGAAAAAAGGCGGACAAAGACCGCATGTTTGAAACCCAGTTCCGTATTCAGGGAGGCTATGAAAAGGCAAAAGAATTGATGGAAAAATATCCGGATACCGATGCGATTTTCTGTGCAACGGATTCTCTGGCGATGGGCGTACTCCGTTATCTGAAGGAGCAGCACATTGCGGTGCCGGAACAGGTAAAATTGACAGGTTTTGGTGATACGGAAATGGGAAGCGCTGTTTTTCCGGCGATCACAAGTGTACATTTTTATTATAAAACCACCGGAATAGAGGCAGCGAAACTGATGCTGGAAATCCTGCGGACGAACAATGATATTAAGAAGCAGATCAAAATGGGGTTTGAGATCGCAGAAAAAGAAACCACACTGTGAAAAATAGACAAAATCGGAAAGTAATATTTAGCGGTTATTGCGGATTTACAAATGAAATTGCAAGCAGTATTATTATATCAAGAAATGAGAACGTTCTCATATAGAG